>JBBSNE010000038.1:0-12713 GCA_038232815.1 Euzebyales bacterium
CAGTCGGGCCTCCAGGGCTCGGGCGATGTTTTCGGCCTTGCGAAATCCGTGCTGCTCACCCTCGAACAACAGGTAGGCATGGGGGATATTGCGACGGCGTAGGGCTTGGACGATCACTTCCGCCTGGTCGGGTGGTACCACGGCGTCCTCGTCGCCTTGCAGCACGATCAGCGGCGTGGACAAGCTGTTCACGTGCGTGATGGGTGAGCGTTCGACGTAGACCGCCTCGTCCTCCGGCCAAGGGCCGACCATGGAGTCCAGATAGCGCGACTCGAACTTGTGGGTGTCGGTGGCCAGGGCCCGCAGGTCGGCGACCCCGAACGAACTGCCGCCGGCAGCAAACGTGTCGGTGGTGCACAGCGCCAAAAGCGTGGTGAACCCGCCGGCGCTGCCACCTTCGATGATCAGCCGGTCGATGTCAGCCAGTCCCTGTTCGGCCAGATACGTGGCGGCGGCGATGCAGTCGGTCACATCGTGGACACCCCAGGTGCCCTTCAGCGCGTCCCGGAATTCGCGACCGTACCCGACCGAGCCACGATAGTTGACGTCGACCACGGCGAATCCGCGGGAGACCCAGTACTGCGCAGTCCGGTTCAGCACGGGCAGGGCTGCACCTGTTGGACCGCCGTGCGTCAACACGATCAGTGGGGGATTCCGGTCATCGGGTCCCGCATGCGTCGAGCTCGTGGGCGCGTAGTACAGACCGTGCGCGGTGGCCCCGTCAGGGGTGTCGAAGGTGATGGGCCTGGGTGCAGCACCGATACGCGCGGCAGGGTCGTCGACCACCGGGCTCAACGGGGTGAGTTGTGCCGTGGAGGGATCGACGGCCACCACAGCCATCGGCCTGGCCGGGCCGCCGCCGATCACCACAACCGCATCCGAGGTGGCGGCGACGGCGGCCATCCACCCGATCCCGTCCAGCGCCAACGGCCCGTCCCCGATTCGCCATAGGTGCCCGTACCCATCGGACATGGTCAGGACGTAGATCTGCCCATCCAGCGTGGTCAGGCCCTGTCGCCCCAGCTGCCAGCGGGGTCCACCGCTGTCGACCGACTCGTCCTGCAGACGGGTGGTCGTGCCCTCGTCCCAGACGTACACGTTCCACCAGCCCGAGGTGTCGTCGCTGAACAGCAGACGGTCATCATCGACCCAGTGCACATCAGATACCGCACTCTCCCCGCCGGCCACATGGGTGGGCGTGCCCAGCCCGGCGGAGGTGAGGTCGGCAAGCCACAGTTGCGCGGTGTCCCAGGGCATGTCGGGATGGTCCCATTGCAGCCACGCCATTCGGGTGCCTGCAGGGTTGACCCACGGGCCGCTGACGAAATCCGGCCCTGTCACCAGGACAGTTTGCTGCCCGTTGTCCAGGTCGACCGTGACGATCTCGTTGACGGCCTCCTCCTTGCCGTGCACGTTGCGGTTGTCCCGCGGTCGGTCGGGCCCGTGGGTCTCCCGGATCGCCACGAAGGCGCCACCACCGGGCAGAACCTGCATCGCCGCCCAGCGGATGCCCGCATCGGTGGCCGGTTCAGGGGTCACCGCGGCCTCACCGCCGTCGGTCAGTCTGTACACCCGTTGGTCGTCCCACGAACAGGCCAGGACGACACCGTCGCCGACCCCAAGCGCGCCACCGCCGTACTCCCCGACGCGGGTCCGGGCGTTGAAGCCGTCTGGGGAAATGGCCGTGGGTGGACCCTCGCCGGTGTACCGCATGACCGCGTGACGCCCCCCGTTGTTCGGATCGCTCTGCAACCAGTACACGTCATCGCCGTCGACGCGCAGATCGGTGAACCCGATGCTGGCCCCGGCCAGATCGGCGGCGGACAGGGGGGACGGCCAGGTGCCGTACGGGGCGGTGGTTTTGGAGGTACTAGACATGCAAGCACCGTACCGCCAAGCGGAGGTTGGCCCGCCCGCCCCCTCCGACAGGGGTTTGCGATTCTTTGGGTCGCTCACGCGGACACGGGCGACAAACTCGGGAGGGGGATTAACGGTGCGCCCATAAACCGTTTACGTCAGGTCAAGCAGACGTCGGCCCAACCGGTGCAGCGCCGCTGTCAACTCCGGCGGATGACGCACCTTCACCTCCAGACCAAGACCGGCCACCAACGCCGCGATCATGTCCAGGTCATGGCCACCGGTCCGTAGCAAACTGCGCTGGTCGTCCAGTGGTTCGACCCGCGCGACGGAGGGCGGGACGGCCGCCCGGACCCATGCCGCCGGCCCGCGGACCACCACTTCGGCCTGCCACGGATAGGCGCGCACGGCGGTCCCTTCGCGGACCAGGTCGATCGGGTCGGGTGGCGGATCGGGTGGGTCGGCTGGTCCGACCGCCAGGGCTGCGGTGACCCGGTCGACCCGGAAGCTTCGCCACCCCTCACGGGTCAGGTCGAAGGCGACCAGGTACCAACGGCGCTCGGTCTGAACCAACGCCGTGGCGTCCACGCGTCGAGTGCTGGCGTCGTTCGACGCCGAGCGATAGTCCAATCGCAGCCGTTGGCGGTCACCAATCGCCGCCGCACACACGGCCAGCACATCCGGGTCGACCGGTTCGGTGGGTGGGACGGGATCCCGGACCGTGGCCGTATCAAGCGCCACGACCCGGCTCCAGGCGGTGGGGGGCAGGACGCTCTCCAACTTGGTCAGTGCGGCGTCAGCCGCTTCGTCAAGCCGGTCGATCCCTGCAGGACCGGCCAATCGCAGCCCGATTGCCAGCGCCACCGCCTCATCGGGGGTCAACAGCAGCGGGGGCACCGCTCGGCCGCGGTCCAGTCGGTACCCGCCGTAGCGACCGGGCTCCGAAGAGATGCGGTACCCCATGCCTCGCAGTCGTGAGACATCCCGACGAACTGTGCGGGTGGTGGTGCCCAACCGGTCCGCCAGATCGGCCGCACTCCAGACCGGCGTGCCCTGGAGCAGGGCCAACAGCTCAAGCACGCGTTCCAGCGGATCCATAGAACGAATTCTCACACGTACCGCGGACAGGTTCTGTCCTCATACATAGTCAGGATGCCCCTGTGCACGATCCGGACACGTTAGAGGAGACCAAACAGATGAGCACCACTCACAACCCGCCGCAATCGCCCCCCTCCACCCATACCTATGTCCTGGTCGCCGGCGCCTGGCTGGGTGGCTGGGCTTGGGACGACGTCGCGCCACGTCTTCGAAAGCGGGGACATCGGGTGCACACCCCCACGCTGACCGGCATGGCCGAACGGGCCGACGAGGCAAGTCCTGACCTGGACATCACGACCCACATCGATGACATCGCAACCATGCTGGAGGAGGAGGATCTGGACGATGTGATTCTGGTCGGCCACAGCTACGGTGCCGCGGTCGTCACCGGGGCGGCCGCGAAGGTGCCGGAACGGATCAAACGGTTGATCTTCGTCGACAACCCGCCCCCGCCGAACGATCAGCCGCTGGCGGCTGAGTCGCCGGAGATGGAGGAGGCCATGCGCGCCATGACGCAGGAGTTCGACGGCTGGCGCATGCCGTTGTTGCCCGATGAGATGTTGACCTCGCCCGACCTGTATGGCGCCCACGACCTGACCGCTGAGCAGCTGGCGACTTTCCGTGACCGCGCCACGCCGTTCCCCTTGGCCTGCATGACCACCCCTATGCCGCCCGGGACGGCCGCCAACAGCCGCGACATCCCAAAGACCTACATACGTTGTGAACTGGCTGGACCGCCCCCGGCATGGGCTGACACCGAGGGGCGCGAACCCGGTGCCAGTTACACGCAACTGCGATCCGGACACTGGCCCATGTGGTCCGCCCCACAGGTCTTGGCGGAGGCGCTGGCCGCCCCGGTCCGGACCCCACCCAGCAGCATCGACCGGTATGAGTCGATCTGGACCAGCACTGACGAACGAGCTCAGTTGGACAGAATGCTGGACTTCCACCGCGACGCCGTGGTCCGCAGTCTTGGTGGCCTTGACGATGTCCAGGCGACCGCCTCGCCATTGATGAGCGGCACCAGCCTGCTGGGACTGGTCAGACATCTGGCTCGCGTCGAGTACTGGTGGGTGTCGCAGTGCTTCGCCGGCATCGACGAACCAGCGGCCGACACGTCCGGGCTGACACTGGACCTGCCTGGGCTGACCGAGGACGAGTGGCGGGCCGAGGGTTCAACCATCGATGACGTCGTCACCCTCTACAACCGTGTCTGTGCGCTCAGCCGCGAACGGACGCGGGACCAGTCCTTGGACACCCCGTCCACTCACGCCCACGTGAAGCCGACCTTGCGCTGGATCCTCCTCCACCTGATCGAGGAAACGGCCCGGCACGCCGGCCATGCCGACATCCTGCGGGAACTGATCGACGGCACTGTGGGGGAGTAGAACCTGCAGCCGCCGATTAGGCTGCGCCTGTGCGTTTTCTCGAGGGACACGAGCCCGATCACGATCTGACCTTTGACGATGTCTTTTTGACGCCCGTTCGTTCTGCTGTGGATTCCCGGCTGTCTGTGGACGTGCGGCCCAGCGACGGGGGCCGCAGCACCCTGCCCCTGGTCGCCTCCAACATGACCGCGGTCAGCGGCCGGCGGATGGCTGAGACCATGGCACGCCGGGGCGGACTGGCGATCATCCCGCAGGACATCCCTGTCGATATTGTCGCCGACGTCGTCACCTACGTGAAGGACGCCGACCCGCTGTATGAGACGCCGATCACCCTGACCGAGGGCGACACCGTGGGGGACGCGGAACACCTGATCCACAAACGGGCCCACGGCGCGGCGGTGGTCGTGGCAGACGACCGTCCGGTCGGCATCGTGACCCCGGCTGATGTGGCGGGTGTCGACAGGTTCACTCAGGTGGGGGAGGTGATGTCGACCGAGTTGTTGGTCTTGCCGGCCGGGGGCTCTCCACAGGAGGCCTTCATACAGTTGCACGATGCCCGTCGACGTTTGGCACCCGTGGTCACATCCGATGGGCGATTGGTCGGTCTGCTGACCCGCATGGGCGCCGTCCGATCGACGTTGTACGAACCAGCGCTGGATGACGAGGGAAAGCTGGCGGTCGGCGCGGCGATCGCCATCAACGGTGACGTGGCCCAGACCGCGAAGCAGGTCTTGGCGGCCGGCGTGGACGTGTTGGTGGTCGACACCGCCCATGGCCACCAGGACCGGATGATCGAGGCACTGCAGATCGTCCGCGGGCTGGACCCCGATGTGCCGGTCGTCGCCGGTAACGTCGTCACCGCCGCAGGTACCCAGGACCTGATCAACGCCGGAGCCGACATCGTCAAGGTGGGTGTCGGACCAGGGGCGATGTGTACGACGCGGATGTTGACCGGTGTGGGCCGGCCCCAACTCTCGGCTGTCATCGCGTGCTCGCAGGCCGCTCGGGACCTGGGCGCGCACGTCTGGGCCGATGGTGGCATCCGCCATCCCCGCGACGTGGCGCTGGCGTTGGCTGCCGGGGCCTCACAGGTCATGGTCGGATCGTGGTTCGCCGGCACGCATGAGTCACCTGGCGATCTGATCACCGACGCAGACCTGCATGCCTACAAGCTGAGCTTCGGCATGGCCTCGGCCCGCGCGGTGGAGCACCGCACCCGCGACGACGATCCCTTCAGCCGTGCCCGCAAGGCGATGTTTGAAGAAGGAATCTCTTCAGGACGCATGTTCCTGGATCCCGCCCGGCCCGGCGTCGAGGACCTGATCGATCAGATCATGGCGGGGGTTCGTAGTGCCTGCACCTACGCTGGCGCCACGGATCTGGCGTCGTTCGCCGACCGGGCGGTCCTGGGTCTACAGTCACTGGCCGGATTCACCGAGGGCAAACCCCTGTCCCGGGGGTGGTGAGGCTGCCGCTGATCCTGGATCTGGCGGCCGAACACGTCCCTGCGACCCTGCTGCGCCAACAGCGCCTGGCCAAGCTGGTGGAGGACCGGGTCCTGGACATCGACCTGCCTCGCGGCCGCGCTTCATTCGGCGAAGCCATGAAGGCCCAGGTTCAGATAGTCGGCAGCATCACCGCTGCGGCCCAGCGGTTCGTGTGGGCCTGGGCAGCCACCGACCCGGTGTTGCCGGCCACGGTCACCCGCTGTGTGACCGACCTTCGTGACTACGGCCAGACCCATGACATTGCGGAGTTGGCCGAGGCGGCCTGGCACACCGATGACGTCGACCCATTTCTGCTGGCCGCGATTGCCCGGGGCTGGTGTCAGTCCGACGCGATGTACCGCACACCCGCCCCGGGTGGGGCGGTGTATTTGCTATTGGACGGTCTGGACCTGCCCCCACCAGAGGCCCACCAGGTGGTCCAAGCCCTGACCACCGGTATCGCGCTGGCCCCGATGGATCATCGGCAGGCCACGATGGCCTTGTTCGGCGACAACGGATTTGCCGTCACCGGGCTGGACGAGATGGTGGTGGCCACCGTCGGCCAGGCGTTGGTGAACGTGACCTTCACCGGGCAGGGCCGGATCGACGATGTCAGCGTCAGCCACCTGTAGACGGGTATCACGCAGGCATGGACTCTATCTTTGACGTGACCTGGGACTCGGCCCTGCGGACCCTCGTCTCAGGCATCCTGATCTACATCGTCGTGGTGATCGCCGTACGGCTGAACGGGCTACGGACGTTTGCCAAGATGTCGGGCTATGACTTCGCCGCGACCGTTGCCGTCGGCTCGTTGATCGCCTCGGTGACCCTGACCAAAGACGTCTCGGTCACCGATGGGTTGATCGCTTTGATCGGAATCGTCGGTTCGCAACGGGTATTGACTGAGTTGAGGATGCGCACGACGGTCGAACACGCCGTCGAAAACCCGCCGGTCTTGGTTGTGGCCAACGGGGAGGTCTTGGAAGATCATCTGAACCGTTCGGGCATGAGTCGCCAGGACCTTTGGGCGACGCTTCGTGCCGCCGGCGTGAGCTCGGTTGCTGACGCCACCGCGGTGGTCTTCGAACCGACTGGGGAACGATCGGTCTTGACTGGTCCGGTCAGCGAGTTTGATCCGATCATGTTCCAACGCGTCAACGGACACGAGCACCTGCGGCTCCCCCAGACGTAACGTCTACCGTGGTCGGTCTGAAACCACACCGGACCAGCCAGGAGCACACCCGACCATGAGCGCCTACAACCCCGCGGAGATCGAACCGCGCTGGCAGGAGTACTGGGCGACCAACCAGACCTTCAAAGCGGTCGAGGACGCGGACAAGGAGAAGTTCTACGCCCTGGCGATGTTTCCCTACCCTTCTGGGGCCGGACTGCACGTCGGTCAGCCAGAGAGCTACACCGCGGTCGACATTGTGGCCAGGTACAAGCGGATGACGGGGTTCAGCGTCCTACACCCGATGGGGTTCGACAGCTTCGGGCTGCCGGCCGAACGGGCCGCCCAGCGCGACAACATCCATCCGGCGGTCATCACCGACGAGCGGATCGACTACTTCCGCACCCAGTTGCAACGACTGGGATTCTCCTACGACTGGTCGCGGGAGGTCGTCACCTCTGACCCGGACTACTACCGCTGGACCCAGTGGATCTTCCTCAAATCGCACGAGCAGGGCCTGGCCTACCTGGACGAGGTCCCGGTGTGGTGGTGTGCCGCCCAAGGCACGGTGCTCAGCAACGAGGAGGTCGTGGACAACCGCTACGTCGAAACCGGCGATCCGGTCGAGCGTCGCAACATGCGGCAATGGATGCTGAAGATCACCGAATACGCCCAGCGCCTGCTGGACGACCTGGACGATCCAGAGCTGGACTGGCCCGACGGGGTGGCGGAGATGCAGCGGCAGTGGATCGGCCGTTCCGAAGGCGCGGAGGTCACCTTCCAAGTCGACGGCGGTGACGCCTCGTTCACCGTCTACACCACCCGGCCCGACACCCTGTTCGGTGCCACCTACTGCGTCCTTGCCCCCGAACATCGTTTGGTCGCGGAAGTGACCAGCGACGGGCAACGTGCCGAGGTGGAGGCCTACGTCGAAAAGGCTGTGTCCAAATCCGAACTGGACCGCCAGATGGGGGGCGAACGCGACAAGACCGGTGTGCCCACGGGCGGCCACGCGATCAACCCGGTCAACGGCGAACCGATTCCGATCTGGGTGGCCGACTACGTCCTGAGCAGCTACGGCACCGGCGCGATCATGGCCGTCCCGGCTCACGACGAACGTGACCACGTCTTTGCAAAGAAGTTTGGTCTGCCGATCGTCCCGACCTACACCGTCCCCACCGGCATGGATGTCCAAGAGCAAGCGCATGCCGGCAAGGGTGTGGTGATCAACTCGGGTCACTTCGACGGTATGCACTCCGATGAGATGAAGCCGGCCATCATCGACTGGTTGGAGGAGAAAGGGCTGGGGGAACGCAAGGTCAACTTCAAGTTGCGTGACTGGTTGTTCAGCCGGCAGCGGTACTGGGGCGAGCCGTTCCCGATCCTCCACATCACCGATGACGAGGGCACCCCCACGGGCGAGATCGTGGCGGTGCCCGAGCAAGACCTGCCCGTCGAACTGCCCCATGTGGATGAGTACCGGCCCACCGCTGGTGGTGAACCGCCGTTGGCGCGTGCCACCGAATGGCTGCACACCACCGCCCCCGACGGTCGCCCGGCGATCCGGGAGACCAACACCATGCCCCAGTGGGCCGGGTCGTGCTGGTACTACCTGCGCTACATGGACCCGGACAACACCTCCGCGCCGTTCAGTCAGGACGCCGCCAACTACTGGGGAGCGGTCGACCTGTACGTCGGCGGCGTTGAGCATGCCGTGCTGCACCTGCTGTATGCACGCTTTTGGCACAAGGTGCTGTACGACATCGGTCTGGTCCCGACCACCGAACCATTCACCCGTCTGGCCAACCAGGGCATGATCCTGGCCAACAGCTATCGGGACGCCAACGGCAAATATCACCACCCCGATGACGTGGAGCAGCGCCCCGGGGGGCTGGCGACCATCCGTAGCGCCCACTCCCAGACAGAGGTGACCACCGACTGGTATGTGACCGCCACGGGTGAACCCGTCGAACAAAAGCCCGGCAAGATGGGCAAGAGCTTGAACAACGGCGTCGATCCGCTTGACATCATCGAACGGTTCGGCGCCGACACCCTCCGGCTGTACGAGATGTTCATGGGACCGCTGGAACAGACCAAGGTGTGGAACACCCGGGGATGCGAGGGGGTCCACCGCTTCCTCTCCCGTGTCTGGCGCCTGTTCATCGACACTGACACCGGCCAGCTGCGAGACATGTCGGGCGGCACCTCCACCGAGGCCCGCCGGGCCTTGCACACCGCCGTCAAGGAAACCACGACCGGGATCGAGGAACTGAAGGTCAACACGCCCATCGCCAAGATGATGGAGTTGGTCAACACCTGCGGCGGTGCTCCCATGGCCAAGGACGACATGGAGACGTTCGTGTTGATCCTCTCGCCGTACGCCCCCCACTTGGCCGAGGAACTGTGGGCCCGATTGAGCCATGAGGAAAGCTTGGCGGAGGAAGAATGGCCGGAGTGGGACGACAGCGCCCTGGCCACCGACAGCATCACCATCGCCATCCAGGTCCAGGGAAAATTGCGCGGAACGGTCGACGTGCCCGCCGATGCAACTAAGGAGACCATCTTGGCGGAGGCCAAGAAAACTGTCGCTGAACACCTTGACGGGGTCGAAATCCGTAAGGAGATCGTGGTGCCCGGGAGGTTGGTCAACTTCGTGGTGGGTTGATGCTCTAGCCTGTAGCGGGGCCGGGGATCACCCCCGGTCGACACAGCGTGACAGGAGGCCAGTTGGGCGGCAGTCTGCAGCCGGCGGGTGAAGCAGCCCGACAGATCGCGGGGCTGTGGTGGGCCATGTTCTGGCTGGGAACCGCCGCGTTCGTCGTGTTCTTGGTGCTGTTGGCCGCGGGATTGCTACGCCGGCGCCACCACACCGACGAGGAGGCAGCTAGTCGCCTGCGCGAAGGGGGCACCGATCGCCCGTCACGGGCCTGGATCGTCGGGGGCGGCGTCGTCCAGCCGTTGCTGTTGGTCATCGTCGTCTTCGCGTTGACGTTGCTGGCGATGCGCGCCATCCCCGACAGTGCTGGGGAGGATGCGCTGCGGATCGACATCACCAGCCACCAGTGGTGGTATGAGGTGACCTACCCGGATCTGGAGGTGACGACGGCCAACCAGATGTACATCCCGGTCGGCCAGCCGGTGAAGTTGACGTTGCGGTCCGCCGATGTGATCCACAGCTTCTGGGTCCCCCAGTTGGCCGGCAAGCTGGACATGTTGCCGGAGGGTCCCTCGACCCTGTTGGTCCAGGCCGACGAAGCGGGGGAGTACCAGGGCCTGTGCGCTGAGTTCTGCGGCATCCAGCACACCCGCATGGGCTTCGTCGCCGTCGCGGTAGAGGGTGAAGTGTTCGACAGCTGGGTGCAACAGCAGGCCGAGCCAGCGGTCGAACCAACCGACGACACCGCCGCCCGTGGTCAAGAGGTCTTCGTGCAAGCCAACTGCATGCAGTGCCACACGATCGAGGGGGCGGATTTTGACGCCCCGTTCACCGACACCGAGGGGCCGGTCCTGACCCACTTCGCCAGTCGGGCCAGCATCGGCGCCGGAACGACCGACAACACCGCGGAGGACCTGGCGTCATGGATCACCGATCCTCATGCGGTCAAGGAGGGCGTGAAAATGCCCGCGACCGACCTGGACGCGGATGAACTGGAAGCCCTGGTGACCTACCTGCAAGGTTTGCAATGAGGGCCCTCGAATGAAGGTCTGGCGATGAACGGCGCATACGACCGCCCCTCGATGGGGACGCCGACGGCGGCACAGCCCGAGACAGCCAAGGACCTGGATCGGTTGTGGGCCGACCCTCCCGGGCTGGTCGGGCGGATCAAGTCGGTCCAAAACGACGCCATCGGTGGCCGTCTGCTCCTGACCGGGTTCTTTTTCCTGCTGTTGGGGGGCAGCTTTGACTCGTGGCTGATGCGGATGCAGTTGGCCCTGCCGGAGCTGGACCTGGTCAGCCCGCAGTTGTACAACGAGCTGTTCACCAACCACGGCTCGGTCACGATGTTCCTGGTCATCCTGCCGATCTGGGAGGGCTTTGCGATCCTGCTGCTGCCCCTCCTGCTGGGTACCCGGGAAATGCCCTTCCCCCGGCTGGGGGCCTACGCCTACATGACCTTCTTGATGGGCGGGTTGCTGTACTACTCCGCCACGTTCTTTCAACTGGTGCCCGACGCAGGCTGGTTCGCCTACACCCCGTTGAGCACCAAGGCATTCAGCCCCGACAAGGCCCTGGACTTCTGGGTCCTGGGGTTGGGTGTGGCCGAAGTCGGTGCCATCGCCGCCGCAGCCGAGATCATCATCGGCATCTGCAAGATGCGGGCCCCCGGGATGACGCTGACCCGCATCCCCCTGTTTGCCTGGGCAATGTTGGTCACGTCGTTCATGATCTTGTTCGCGTTCACCCCGCTGATCGTGGGCAGCCTGCTGTTGGAGCTCGACCGCGGATTCGGATTCAAGTTCTTCGCAGTCGAGGCCGGTGGCAGCTCGTTGCTGTGGCAACACCTCTTTTGGATCTTCGGACACCCGGAGGTCTACATCCAATTCCTGCCCGCTACCGGTGTGGTCTCGATGGTCCTGCCCGTGCTGGCGCGACGCCGCATCGAGGGTTATCCCTGGGTGGTCGGTGCGCTGGTCTCGATCGGCGTGCTGTCATTCGGGTTGTGGGCGCATCACATGTTTGCCGTCGGCCTGCCGGCCCTGGTCCTGGCCTTCTTCGCCGGCGCCAGCATGATCATCGCGGTTCCCGCCGGGATCCAGGTGTTCTCGTGGCTGGCGACGATCTGGGCCGGCCGACCCCGCTGGCACACACCGTTCTTGTTCTGCGTCGGGTTTCTGATCATCTTCGTGCTGGGCGGTATCACCGGCATCATGACCGCGGCGGTGCCGTTCGACCAGCAGATCCACGACTCTTACTTCGTCGTCGCTCACCTGCACTACGTGTTGATCGGCGGCGTCGCGTTTCCGATCTTTGCGGGTGTCTATTACTGGTTTCCCAAGTTCACCGGCAAGATGATGGACGAACGGCTGGGGAAGTGGAACTTCTGGCTGCTGTTCATCGGGACCAACGTGGCGTTCTTCCCGATGCACATGGTCGGTCTGCTGGGGATGCCCCGGCGGGTCTACACCTACCAGGCGGGTCTGGGGTGGGAGATCTACAACCTGCTGTCGACCATCGGGGTGTTCATCATCATCCCGGGCATCGCGGTGTTCATGTGGAACGTGTGGCGCAGCTATCGCCACGGCGAGGAGGCAGGGCCGAACCCGTGGGGTGCTGACACCTTGGAGTGGGCCACCCCGTCACCGCCGGAGGAACATGGCTGGTCGGTCCTGCCGATCGTGCACAGCCGCCATCCGCTGTGGGATCAAGATGATCTGCACAGCGGCGATGCCGAAGTGGAGCAGCTGGTCCACGGCATGTCGGCCTGGCCGCTGAAGTGGCGGGCCGCGTTGATCGTGGGCACCGCCGACGCCCGGCCACAGGAGATCTTTCGGGTCGCCGACCCGTCGTTGTGGCCGCTGGTGGTGGCCCTGGGGACTGTCGGGATCTTTGCGGCGGAGTTGACGGGGTTCCGTCTGGGAGCCCTGGCCAGCGCCGTGGTGGTGGTGCTGGGAGTGATCGGGTGGAACCGGCCGACCCCTGCACCGATGACCGAAGAGGAAGAAGTGGCTTTCGAGACCGATCACGGGGTGCCCGTCCGGGCCGGTGGCAGC
>JBBSNE010000039.1:0-12626 GCA_038232815.1 Euzebyales bacterium
CAGCCAACAACTCAACCGCCTCAGGAAGCGGCACGCGGCCCTTCCCGTCGACACGTCGAATATGGTGCCGCCACCCACTCGCCACCGGCACCCTGGGCACAAATGCGGTCAGGTCAACCCCACGCCGCTGCGCTACGTGACCACCACCGGTCACAAGCTCCACCCCACCATGGGGCAATCTCTCTAGCCCAGGCAAAGTGATCGCTTGAACACTATGTGCGGGTGCTGGCTCCCACTGAGTGGTGGGCGAGGGGGGACTTGAACCCCCATGTCCGAAGACACACGGACCTGAACCGTGCGCGTCTACCAATTCCGCCACTCGCCCGCGGCTGTTTGAGGAAGGGGGAGTGTAGCCGCCCACAGATTGCCCGGCCAAGGGCCTACCGGTCAGGAACGCCCCACCAGGTTCATACGTCAAAGGACCATGCGAAACCTCCTGATGCCCGTCGTGCTCCTGCTCCTTGTGACCGCCTGCGGCGGGGCCGATGCGGTCGGGCCTGGTGAGCTTCGCACCGGCCCGATACCGGTCGAGCCTGACGGGGGGATCGGCGACGGGGCGGGCCCGCCGGGCAGACAATCGCCCCCTCCCCCGCCGCAGACCCAGGCGCCCCCGTTCGGGGTCAGCACTGAAACCGACTCCGCGGCAGTGCCCCCGTTCTCCTACTGCTGGGCGGTTGCGGACACCGGCCCCGGGGTGTGCGCCGACGGATTTCCCAACGCCGACACCGAACTGGCCGCCGACGCTCGTCTGGTCATCACCTACGAGGAAGGTCAGTTGACCGCTGAATACTCCGACCCTATTCCCGAGGACCCCTCCCAACCGCCGCCGCCCCGAGAACCCCTCCCGGTCCAGCTGGAGAACCCCGGGATATGGTTGGTCGACGTCAGCGCACTGGACCAAGGCCAGCACACGGTCTGGCTGTCCTGGCGTGGCGACCAAGGCGACAGCGCTGCTGCGGTAACGGTTTCCATCACCCGCTAGGCGACCCACACGGTGTCTCGCCCCAACGACTGGGCGACGCGACCCGGACCGGTAGGCTGCCGCGAGTGAGCAGCTGTGTCGCGTTCCTCCGCGCCATCAACGTCGGTGGCCGACGGGTCACCAACGATCAACTGGCCGCCGCGGTCACCGGCGCAGGCTTTGGTGATGTCAAGACCTACCAGGCCGCCGGGAACCTGATCCTCGACTCTGGTGATCTCGCCCCGGCAGATGTGGAAGCAAACATCGAGTCAGCGTTGACCCATGCCCTGGGCTTCACGGCTGAGGTGTTCGTGCGGACGCCCACCCAGATCGCCGCCGTCCTGGACCGCCAGCCCTTTGATTCCGACGACGTCGCGACTGCTACCGCCAAGCCCCAGATCGGTTTCATCCAAAACCCACCTTCATCTCAAACCATCGACGCCGTTTTGGCCCTGGCGACGCCCCGCGACCACCTGGCCGTCATCGAACGCGAACTGCACTGGTTGCCCATGGACGGCATCGGCCGTGCCGCGCTGAACACGGCCATGCTGGAACGTCTGCTGAACGCCTACACCGTCCGCAGTCAGACCACCGTTGCCCGTATCCATGCGAAATACCTGACGGTCTGACGCACACCGCCGCGATCCACGACAGAGCACGCGACGGTTTCTGTCAGGCACCCGCGGCCGCGCACCGTGACACATGCGCGGCCCGAACCGCAAAACATGTGTGGCCACTGCGTCCTCCGTCCGGACAACCGCACGTATGACGACCGTGGCCGTACACTGCCAGGCTGAGGACCGGGCATACGTCCGGATGACAACATCTATGAGCATTCTGAGGGACTTCGAGAAGCGTCTCGAAGGCGCGGTAGAAGGATTCTTCGCCCGTGCCTTCCGTTCTGGGCTGCAACCGGTCGAGCTGGCCAAGGCCGTGCAGCGCTACGAAGCCGACTACCAACATGTCGGCGTCGAGGCAGTGTTTGTCCCCAACGTCTTCCGGTTCAGCTTGTCCCCCGCCGATCTGCAGCGTTTCAGCGGGTTCACCCGTTCCCTGCAGCGCGAACTGGCCGATGTCGCACGACGGACGGCCGACGAAAAGGGCTGGCGCACGCAGGGGCCGATCCGGATCGAGTTCGAGCGCTCTGACGACGTCCGGGTCGGGACCTTCGAATTGCGCGGCAAAAGCGAGGCAGTGGGCGGTAACCCGCCCGCCCAAGCCGCCCCGGCGCCCAGGGCCGAGCCCACGCCTGCCCAAGCCGCTCAGCCCGGACATGACCCCATCCTGCGCGTCGTCGATGGCAGTGATGTCGGCAAGATCTTTCCGATCGGGCGACCCCTGACCGTCCTGGGTCGCCTGCCCGAATGTGATATCACCCTGACCGGTAACGCCATCTCACGGCGGCACGCAAAGATTCAGCGGGAGGGGGACCGTTGGACCGTCACCGACCTGGGCTCCACCAACGGTGTCCGTGTCAACTCCCAAGACGTCCAGGTCAGCGAGATCAAGCCCGGTGACCGCATCGAGGTCGGCGACACCACGTTCACGTTCTTGCTGTCAGGTCGATGACGTGCCACCCATCGTCTTCACCGTGCTGCAGGCCCTGTTCCTGGTCCTGCTCTACGCATTCGTCGCCCGCGCGGTCCGCTGGGTCATAAAGGACGTCGCGAGCCCCGTGGCCAAACCCCCGGCCCCGGCCCCGACGCGCCGGTCCCGACCCGCCAAACAAAAGCGGGCCCGCCCCCGCGAACTGGTCATCCACGCCCCCGGCGGATCTCCTCGTGTCCTGCCCCTGGAACAAGGACGACAGGTCACGTTTGGTCGCCATGACACCGCAACGGTGGTGTTGACCGACCCCTATGCCAGTGACTTCCACGCACGGATCGATGCCAACGGCGACGGTTGGACCATCGTCGATGAGGGGTCGACCAACGGGACCTATCTGAACCAGGTCCGGTTGACCGCCCCGACCCCCCTGCGCGCGGGTGACCAGATCTCCTTCGGACGCACCAGCGTCGAGGTGCGCAGATGAGCTTCGTCGTCCATGCCTTCAGTGACACCAACAAAGGGTTGTTCCGCGAGATCAACGAGGACAGCCTGTTGGTCGGCAAGACGGTCTTCGCGGTGGCCGACGGGATGGGCGGCCATGCCGCCGGAGAGGTGGCCAGCCAGGCCGCCATCACGCCGCTTCGCGCCATCGATGACACGACGTACCGCGATCCCGAGGCCGCCACCGATGCCTTGGCCGACGCCGTCCGGGAAGCCAACACCCTGGTCTTGTCAAAGGCCGCCGAGGATCCGGAACTACGGGGTATGGGGACCACGCTGACCACGGTCATGGTCCGGGGACAACGTCTGCACCTGGCGCACGTCGGCGACAGCCGCGCCTACCTGTTGCGCGATGGACTTCTGGAGATGCTGACCGAAGATCACACGTTGGTCAACGAACTGGTGAAGGACAACCGTCTGACCCTGGAAGAGGCCCATACCCATCCGCAGCGCAGCCTCATCACACGGGCCATCGGGTCGGAGCAAGTCGTGGATGTGGACTTTTTGGCCGACCCACTCGAGCTGATCGGAGGTGATCAGATTCTGCTGTGCTCCGACGGGTTGACCGGACCGGTCAGTGAGTCGTTGATCGCTGAGATCCTGAGCACCGAATCCGACGGCACGCTTGCCTGCCAACGCCTGATTGATGCGGCCAACGCCGGCGGAGGTCCGGACAACATCACCTGTGTGCTGCTGCGGGTTGAAGGCGACGGGCCCCCGTCAGCGCAACAAGCCGCCGCCCCGCGGCTGAGTTCTGATGACGACGCCACCGCAGAACTTGGCGACCCTGCCGGCTTGGACGCGCGCCGTCTGGCCGAACTGTCACAGGGCAACCCCGACTACAACGACCCCGCAACGCACCACCAGCCGGGCAGAGGACGCCGCATCGGAGCCGCCGTGCTGGGCGTTTTGCTGATCCTGGCACTGTTGGGCGCAGGCGCGGTGTTGCTGTTGAACCGACAGGTGTTCGTCGGTGTCGATGCTGATGACCAGGTCGGGATCTATCGGGGGATCCAGGGCGATGTGATTGGCATCTCGTTGTCAACCCTGGTGGAGCGCCAGGCGTTTGGGTTAGAGGACCTGCCCGAGCGACTGCATCAAGGACTGGACGACGGCGTCAATTTTCCCACCGTGCCCGAAGCCGAGACCTACGTCGAACAGACGTTGTTGCCGGCGACCCAAGAAGTGGGCCAGCCCTCCCCCGCGCCGACGGCGTCAGAGGAGCAATGACCCCCACCCCCATCGCGGCATCGTCGACGCGATCGCCGGAGGCCAAGCGCCGCGCCAACACCGAACTGGCGTTATTGATTTTGGCGATCCTGATCACCATCAGCGCCTACACACTGGTGGGCTTGGCCCAACAACCTGTGATCCCGGCCGGCCTTTTGGCTTACGGCGGGGTGTTGGTCGCCTTGGCCGGTGCCGCCCACATCGCGGTGCGACGGCTTGCCCCAGGCGCTGACCCGTTGCTGTTGCCGATCGCCTTTGTGTTGAACGGGTTGGGGCTTGCGATGGTCAGTCGGATCGACTTCGCCCTGGGCGACGCGAACGACCTGGCCCCCCTGCAATTGATCTGGACCATCGTCGGTGTCGCGCTGTTCTGTGCCACGATCTTGTTGCTGCGGGACCACACCATCTTGGACCGGTACCGCTACCTGATCGGCGCGACGGCTGTCATTGCCCTGATGACCCCGTTGTTGCCCCTGCTGGGCACCGACCTTGGGAGGGGTTCGCGGATCTGGATCCAGATCCCGGGCTTCACGCTGCAGCCCGGTGAGTTCGCAAAAATAGGCCTGGTGGTGTTCTTTGCCTCATACCTGGCCGAAAAGCGGGCGTTGTTGTCAGCCGCCACCTCACGGCTGGGACCGTTTCACGTCCCTCCGGCACGCGCCTTTGGTCCAGTGGGCATGGCGTGGCTGATCTCCCTCGGGGTCTTGGTGTTCGAACGGGACCTGGGATTGTCACTGTTGGTGTTCGGCATCTTCGTCGCGCTGCTGTACATGGCCACCGGTCGGATTGCCTACGTGGTGTTCGGAGGGTTGCTGTTCGGTGCTGGCGCCATTTTGAGCTGGATGGCCTTCGACCACGTCCAGACGCGGGTCGATATCTGGTTGAATCCCTTTGCCGACGCGCAAGGATCCGGCTTCCAACTGGTCCAGTCACTGTTCGCACTCGGCACCGGAGGGGTTGCCGGCGTCGGGTGGGGGCGAGGCAACCCTGAGCTGATCCCCGACGTCCCGACCGACTTCATCTTTGCGGCCATCGGCGAGGAGTTGGGCCTGCTGGGAACCACCGCCTTGCTGTTGCTGTATTTCTTGTTGATCGGCCGTGGGTTCGTGATCGCCTTGCGCGCCCCCGATGATTTCAGCCGACTGCTGGCAGCCGGCCTGACGTTCGCGTTGTCACTCCAGGTGTTCGTCATCATCGGCGGGGTCACCCGGCTGATCCCCTTGACGGGCATCACACTGCCATTCGTGTCCTACGGGGGGTCCAGTCTGTTGGCCAACTACGTGCTGGTCGCGTTGCTGGTTTTGGTGAGTGCCTACCGCCGCGCCCCTGGTCGACGGACGTCTGCAGCGGACCTTGCCGGGGTGGCCGACCCTCGATGAGACCAGCACGATGACGCGGTCAATTCGCCGCACCGCGTGGACGGTGTTCGCGTTGTTCGGGTTGTTGTTCGTCAACCTGAACTGGCTGCAGGTGGTGCGGTCAGAAAGCCTGGCCCAGGACCCGCAGAACCGACGACAACTGTTGGCCGAGTACGACGTCCGCCGAGGGGCCATCACCGTCGGCAGCGGTCTGCAACAGGCCACCATCGCGACGGCGCGGGAAACCGATGATCAACTGCGCTTCCTGCGGATCTACAACGAACCGGAGACCTACGCACACATCACCGGATTCCACTCCTTCATCTACGGCAGGTCACAACTGGAGCAGCGCTACAACGACTTCCTTCAAGGATCGGGACCAGAGGCGTTGTTCCGCAATCTGGGTGATGCCCTTCGTGGTCGCGAACGGCAGGGCGACACACTGGTGACCTCCATAGACCCATTGGTTCAAAACGCCGCTGTTTCGGCGTTGGGTTCCCAAACTGGAGCGGTGGTCGCCTTGGATCCGCGCAACGGCGACGTGTTGGCCATGGTGTCAAGCCCCAGCTATGACCCGGGGGCATTGTCCAGTCACGATGGACCGGCGATACGAGCGGCATGGGATGCGTTGGAGGAGGATCCGTCCAATCCCCGTCTGAACCGGGCCACCAGTGAGTCCTACGCGCCCGGGTCCACGTTCAAGGTCATCACGGCGGCTGCCGCACTGGAACATGGCGCCACGCCGGCCCAGACCTATGCCGATCCGGCCCTGCTGGACCTGCCCCAGACGACCGCTCAGATCGGCAACTTCTCTCGCGGACAGCCGTGTAACGACGGGCAGTCCATCACCTTGCAACAAGCCCTTGAGGTGTCGTGCAACACCACGTTCGGGCTGATCGGCCTCGAACTCGGCGCCGATGCGCTGATCCAGACCGCGGAACGCTTCGGATTGAACGCCGATGTGGATTTCGATCTGCCGACGACGACCAGTCGCATTCCGAAAGAACTGGATCCGCCACAGACCGCGCAGAGCGCGATCGGTCAACGCGATGTTCGAACCTCACCGCTGCAGATGGCCTTGGTTGCCGCTGCCGTCGGTAACGATGGAGTGATGATGCAACCACGCCTGGTGACGACCGTGGAGGATTTCGCCGGCCGGACCGTCCGGCAGTATCCCGCCAGCCCCCGTACCCTTGGCGGGGCGGCGACCGGTAGGACCGTCCGGCCAGCCACCGCCCAGGCCTTGACGGACATGATGGTGGGTGTCGTCAACGACGGCACCGGCAAGGCCGCACAGATCCCCGGGGTCCAGGTCGCCGGTAAAACGGGTACTGCCGAACAAGGTGATGGGCAACCCCCGGATGTGTGGTTCATCGGTTTCGCACCCGCGGAGGATCCCCGGGTCGCGGTGGCGGTCGTCGTTGAAAGTGGTGGTGAATCCGGAGAGAACGGCACCGGTGGCGGTGTGGCCGCCCCCATCGCCCGTACCGTTATGGAGGCGGCCGTGGCAGCGCAGTAGCCATGCAATGCTGGGACAGGTCCCAGCCGATCACATTTGACGACAAAGGGAGAGGTAGTGACCACGACTGACGGGCAGGACCGGCGAATCGCCAACCGCTACGTGCTGCGGGGCCTGCTGGGACAGGGTGGGATGGCCGACGTCGAGTTGGCCTACGACGACACACTGGACCGTCAGGTCGCGGTCAAGATGCTGCACGAACGCTACGCGAGCGACGACTCCTTCATCGACCGTTTCAAGCGCGAGGCGCAGTCGGCAGCGGCCTTGAACCATCCCAACGTCGTCGGGGTCTATGACACGGGAAACGATGACGGGCGCCCCTACATCGTGATGGAATACATCGCCGGCCGCACCCTCAAAGAGATCATGAAGCGCGAGGGTGTGTTGCCGCGTCGCGCCGCGGAGATCGGCGCAGAGGCTGCGCGGGCACTGCACTTCGCGCACGAACGCGGCATCGTTCATCGGGATATCAAGCCGGGCAACATCATGATCAGCGATGACGGCCGGGTGAAGGTCACCGACTTCGGTATCGCCAGGGCCGTCAACGTCGAGTCGGTAACCCAGACCTCTTCGGTGTTCGGCACCGCCGCATATGTGGCCCCAGAACAAGCCCAGGGCCAACGCGTGGACGGCCGCACCGACATCTATGCCTTGGGCTGTGTGTTGTTTGAGATGCTGACCGGGCAGCAACCCTTCGATGGTGAGACGGCCGTCACGTTGGCCTACAAGCATGTCAGCGAAGCACCCCCGGCTCCACGCAGCATCAACCCCGAGATTCCCGAATCCATGGAGGCCGTGGTCTTGAAGGCCATGGCCAAAGATCCCGCGGAGCGCTATCAGACGGGCAAAGAACTGGCTGAGGATCTGCAGCGAGCCGGCGATGGCCAACGAGTGCTGGCCGCGACAGGCACTGCGTTCGCCATCACCCAAGCGATCCCTCACCAGTCCTCTGGGCCTGCAGCGCAACCCGATCCGACACTCATGGACGCGCCACCCCCCCGCCGTCCGGTGCCCCGGCTGAGCGATGAATACTACGAACCAAGTGGACCGAACCTGGGTCGGATCGCCGCCTATGCCTTCTTGGCGTTGTTGATTGCCGCCCTGGTCGGCATCGCGGCTTATCTGTTCAGCGGCCTGGCCGACGACGGTGACCAGCCGATCGAACAGGTGGTCATCCCCGCCATCGTCGGTCTGAACAACGACGAGGCGCAACAACAGCTTGTGGACTTGGGACTACAACCCGACATCGGAGGTCAAGAAGCCGACCCCGAAGCTCCGCCCAACGCTGTTCTGCGGACCGACCCTGACGTCGGAACAACCGTTGACCGCGGTTCGACCGTGACGCTGTTCTTGTCCTCAGGACCGGGGAATGTGGTCATCCCTGACGTGGCCGGAATGACTGAGTCAGAAGCCGAACGAACGCTGGCGACAGCCGGGTTGGGCATTTTGGAAGTCGTTGATGAACCAGATGACGAGATCGAAGAAGGCCTTGCGATCCGTACCCAGCCGGTTGCCGGCATCAACGCGGTGGAGGGCGACGAGGTCACGTTGATCGTCAGCGGCGGGGAACAAACCTTCGTCATGCCCTTCGTCGTCGATCAGACCGTGGAGACGGCCAGAGAGCAGATCGAAACCGCCTGTGACGACCCGGCGGTCGGTGTCTGCGCCCTGGTCGAGGTCGAGGTCGACCCCGTCGAGGGCGACGGTCGGGTGCTTCGAACCGATCCTGCGTCTGGCGAAGAAGTTCTAGTCGGTTCAACGGTCACGATCACGGCGTCCCGACAAGAGGTCACCGAGACGCCCACACCAGTTCCGACGGCAACCCCCACGCCCGAACCCACCCCCACCCCGACCCCCGAGCCCACACCGACACCAACACCCGCGCCGGTGCCCACCGCCACCCAGCCAATCCCGCCACCGCCGGAGCCGCCTGCACCACCTGCGCCAGCGACCCCCACCCCGATCCCGACGCCGACACCCACGGCCGTCAGCCCTCCGACGCCACCTGAACCGGCATAGGCGCCTATCCCAGCAGGTCAGCTGCGGCCAGTCCTGACAATGCCGCCCCCTCGATCTTGGCCTGACCGAAGCTGTCGCCGGCCAGAACCAGACCGGTGGCAACCGTGACCGCGGGATCTTGATGGGGATCAGCCGGTTGTGAGTAACGCCATCGTTTGACCTGCGTCGTCAGGACCCCAGCACCATCCAACCACGGTCTGACCAGGTCCAACAGGGTCTTGCTGATCGCCGAGTCGTCGTCGTCGTAGTGAGCCACCGACCACGGGCCGCTGGCATGAACCGTCACCGCCGGCACGTCACTGATCCCCTTGTCGGCATTGTCCGCCAGGTAGTGCACCGGTCCGTCGCCGAACTGCACCGCCGGTCGCACGGGGTTGTGATCGAGCACGGCCAGCACGGCAATACAGGGGTGGTAGGTCAGGTCTGGCATCTGCACGTTCGCCACCAACGCCGCCGCTTGCGGGACCGGACAGGTGATCAGGACAGAACTGGCCCTCAGGGATGCCGCTTCGTCGGCGGTGTCGACCTGCCATCCCTCACCCACCTCGCGAATCCGCCGCACCTGGTGTCGGACACGCACATCAAGGCCATCGGCCAGATGCTTGGCGATACCGTTCATTCCCTCGGACCCGACGTAGCGGGGGTGTCCGTCGCCGCCGTCATGTGCTGAGGAAGGATCGTTGTCGACCGCAGCGGCCGTTGCCGGCCCATGGTGCCAGACGCGCACGGGCCAATCAGCCATCACCCGGGCAAAGGCATCGCTTCGCACGGTGAAGAACTGTGCGCCGTGATCGAACACGCCCGTTTGCGATCCGGCTGCGATCCGGCGGGTCGCCAAGCGTCCCCCCGGGCCGCCGGCCTTGTCCACCACGATGACGTCGGCGCCCGCGGCACGGAGGGTCTTCGCCGCCAGCAACCCGCTGAGGCCGGCCCCGACCACCACGACATCAGGCATGGGCGGGCTGCCGGTCACCCAGCAGGGTCAAGAAGTTGCCCAGCAACGACACCCCCACCTCGGTCAGGATTGACTCTGGGTGGAACTGCAGGCCGTGCACGGCAAATGTGACGTGCCGCAGCCCCATGATCAGGCCGGGATGGGCGGCCTGAGGTCCCGTTCGAGCCGTCACAACCAACTGGTCACCCAACGTTGTCGGGTCAACGATGAGTGAGTGGTAGCGCGTGGCCTGAAAGGCCATCGGGAGATCAGCGAAGACCCCGCTGTTGTCATGATGGATCGCGGAGGTCTTGCCGTGCATCAGTTCCGGGGCGCGAACGATCGTGGCCCCATGGACCTGGGCGATGCACTGATGTCCCAGGCACACCCCCAGGATCGGTATCTGCCCGGCGAAGCGGCGGATGACGTCGTTTGAGAGGCCGGCGTCGTCGGGGGTTCCGGGACCGGGTGAGATGACGATCCCGTCCGGTGCGTCGCTGGCGATGTCGGTCAGGGCGAAGGAGTCATGTCGGGCGACATCGACGGCCGCCCCCAGCTGTCCCATCTGCTGGGCGAGGTTGTAAGTGAAACTGTCGTAGTTGTCGACCAGCAGGATGCGGGGCTGCGTCACCGCCAGCCAGTCAGGGTGGGGTCGGTCACAAATGTCCGTTCAAACCAGGGGAATCCCCAGGTGAACAGCACAACGACGACAAGAGCCAACACCACGATCACCATGACGGTCTTTGCCGCCGTCCTCATGATGGGACGTTCACTGTTGGGCCACCAACGGGACCTGATCTTCGCTCAGTTCGGCGAACACGATCAACCGCTGCTGTTGGGACCAGCGGGGATGGCATGTGGTCAAGGTCAGGGTCGGCCTGCCTGTCCCCAACGGATCGTCCTCAAGCACCGATCCGTCGCTGGGGGCGACGATTCGTTGGGCAGCGAAGTGATAGATCCATCGCGTGCCGTTACGGTCGGTCACGTGGATCTCGTCGCCTTCTTGAAGTTTGTCCAGGTCCCAGAAGGGTGCCCCGTAGGTGGTGCGGTGACCCGCGATGCCGACGTTGCCCTCCTGGCCCGGGTAATCGGTGCCGGGGTAGCGACCCGGCCCTGACTTCAGCGCCTCGACCGTCACCCCCTCGATCACCATGACCGGATCGATCACCGACTGCTGGGCGCCCGGGCGATAGAACTCCACGGCGGCCACCGCATCACCCAGGTCGATGTCGGTTGACACCTGGTCGGCGGGCTCAATCGCACTGGTTTCAAGGGTCGGGTCATCCGCCGCCGACTCCTCCCCCGCCAATGGTTCCAGCTCACCGACCTCCAGCGAGAACCCGTCGTCCAAAGGGTCGGCCTCCGCGACGTGGACCTCGAACTCCTGCAACAAGCGGGTTTGGGCCTGCGACGTCGTCCGGCCCGTCCAGTACAGCGAATACACCAGGTACAGACCGACAAGCGCCCCCAGAGCGATCATCAGCCATCCAACCACGCGTAGTGCAACCCTCATCAGTTCAGCGTATCGCGCTAACCCCCCGTTGGTGCCGCTACGATGTCGTCTTCACAAACTCATTCGCACACTCGACCCCTAAGGTGACGACGTGCCGAAGTCGAAGTCCAAGCGCAACCACTACAAGCCCCCGCCCGCCGCCAGGCCCCCGTCGAGTCCGTCGTGGGTGCCGGTGACCGGGGCGGGTTTGATCGGCCTGGGCGTGGTATTGATCTTGTTGACGTATCTGGTGCGTTCGGCGATCCCTGGGGGTCAGTTCGGGATTGTCATCGGGTTTGTCATGATGGCTGCAGGCTTGATCATCCTCAGCCGCTGGCGCTGAACTGACGTAATGACGCTGGCGTAACTACGCCGCTGTTGGTTTCCACAAGTTTCTCCACAGCTGTGAACAACTCAGTTGGCCCGGGGCACTTCGGTGCGCTCATGCATGCGCTCCCCACAATGACGGGGCGCGGTGGGGGCGCCCCTGACCAACAACAGCACTTCCGCGCCACACCCGGTGCACGAGTAACTGACCCGCTCGTCTGAAAGGTCCACCGCTTCGGGTGGACCGTCGGGGATGTGGGATGCCCCGCGCTTCAACGACCCGAACGAGGCGACGCCAACCGAGTAGATGAGGAGCCCGAGCAAGGGTGCCAACACCCATTCGATGGGAATGAACCCGGCAAAGGCCGCGAGAAGGCCCAGTAGTACGACGGCCAGGACAACACGTTTCATCCGTGGAGCCAGCCGGAATCGAACCGGCGACATCTGCCTTGCAAAGGCAGCGCTCTACCAACTGAGCTATGGCCCCGTGAGGGGGTCCCGCTACAGGTCGCGGGGTTCTTCCCAGATTGCCTCATCAAGCTCTCGGTCGCGTTGACGCTTCAGGGCCAGCGCACCGGCCGCAGCGGCAACCACCATCAACAACAGTTTCTTCATCTTGGCGTCTCCTGGGGAAAATACAGCGGGCCGTTGACTGTACCGCCCGACCTGCGAATGAGCACCCGAACGGGTTCGCGGCGCACAGCGCCCAGCATCGATGTGCAGGTCGGCCCACATCG
>JBBSNE010000040.1:0-12430 GCA_038232815.1 Euzebyales bacterium
CGGTACACCGTTTGCCAGACGATCTCGTAGTCCCGATCCCCGACGATCTTGCGGATGCGACTGTCAAGCGCACCGGAGGCCTGCTCATGTCGGAGGTCAAAGTTCGGGGGGACCTGCCAGTCGATACGCCACACGGAATCTGCCTGGGGATGGATCAGAACCTGGCGGTCGGGGTTCCAATCGGGATCGAAGAAGAAGCGTCGCTCCTGCTCGAACGGTAGATCGGCCCGGATGTCGCAGATCAGGAACAGGTCATCGAAAGAATGGCCCGGGAAGTCGACACCCATGAGTTCCCGACTGGGACTGTGCGCACCGTCGGCAGCGATGACGTATTTTGCGTCGAGGTCACGGGGGCCGTCTGAGGTTTTTGTCTGAACGGTGACACGGTTTGCGTCATCCTCAAGGCCGTCAACCGTGTGGCCGTAGTGGATCCCGGTCAGAGGTTGGTCGGTCACGGCTTGTTCGAGCAGTTGCTCAGTCCGGTCCTGCCCGATGTTGACGAACGGAGGGAAATGGGCTGTTTCGGTCTTGGGAAATGTGGTCGTGAAGAGTTCGTGCTCCCGGTAGTAGGTCCGGCCCAACTGCCAGGTGACCCCCTCGGTGGCCAACTGCTCTCCAAGGCCGGCTCGTACCCGCTCCAACACATCCAACACGTCGCGCTGCATGCACAGCGCCTTTGACCCGATCGCATCGCGCCGTGACTTTGATTCGAGCATCACCGAGGACACGCCGAACCGGGCCAGCAACAACGCTGCCGTCATTCCCACGGGCCCGGCGCCGACGATCACGACCTGGGCGTCGTCCGCAGTTGGACTCATCGCTGCAATTGGTCCCAAATGACCTGATCACGCTCAGGCGTCCAAATCACGGGTCGAGAGCCGACCAGTTCGTCCCACATCCGTTTGACGTCGAACGGCAGGCAGTGTTCGAAGATGGGCCACTTTCCGTAGCCCGGCTCCAACGCCTCATGTGCGGCGTCGAATGCCTCCTTGAGAGTCCCGTCCACGTCCACAACCTGTTGGACTGCGTTCTTCAGTGTCGTCAGGAACCCGCGTGTCTGCGCGATGGCCTGATCCACCTCAGCATCATGGACCACCCGCCCCCGGCCGCCGATCAATGTCGTTGCCCCCAATGCCTGTACCCGGTCGAGGGTGGTCGTCATCCAGTCCAGGTGATAGGCATCACCGGTGTATAGCGCGGCCTCGGACTCGACCAGGTCACCGGCGAACACCACACGTTGCTGTGGCAGCCACGCGACGATGTCACCGCTGGTGTGGCCGCGGCCGAAGTAACGCAGTTCGACAACCCCCCGATCACCACCCAACGCGATCGTCATGCGGTCGCTGAACGTGACGGTGGGCCAGGTCAAACCCGGAATGCTCTCGGCTCCGCGGAAGAGTCGTGGCATCCGCCGGGCTTCCGATTCCCAGTCCTGTTGGCCGCGTTCGGCGATCAGTTGCCGCGTGCCCTCCGAGGCCACGATCACATCCGCATCAAAAGCAACCGCCCCCAGTGTTCGGACGGCATGGTAGTGCGACAGCACCAGGTATCGCACGGGCTTGTCCGTGTGGTGCCGCAGTTCGTCCAGCCATTGCTCGGCCATCAAGGGCGTGGCGCGCGCCTCGAAGCAAACCAAAAAGTCTTCTCCCTCGATGGCACCAACTGTGGGATCCCCGCCGGCTGTCAGGGCGTAGATTCCGTCGGCCAGAACCTCCAATACCTCTTCGGGGTCGTCCAAATCGGTCGATGATGCAAACGGTTTGGACACGGGCCACTCCTGGCTGGCTGGGAGCTGCGGACGATAGGCGTCGAGATGACGGTCGGTCAACCGTCGCTTGACACCTATGGGTAACACCGTGCGCGGACATCACAGGCTTGGTATGCATGGCCCCGTAGGTATCGGTAACACCTCTGCGCGAATTGTCAGGGCTGCTTCGGGGCCGTCCGGGACATCACAGGCTTCGTATGCTTGACCCCGTGGATGTCGGTAACACCTGTGCGCGAATTGCGAGCCCTGCTTCAGCGATGTGTCACGAGAACCGAGACAAATCCGTGACATACGGACCAGCCCGAACGACGTCGGGCACGTGCTCACGTCGTCCATCGACGGCTCCTCGGTCTTCCCCGTCGCAAATCGTGGCCTATCCGCGTCTAGGTGCGACCGACCCCGTCGTAGGGCTGGCCAAGGTTCTTCCATTGGCGTTGCTATTCGCGCATAGGTGCGACCGACCCCGTCGTAGCGCTGACCCCGCTCCGCCCATCGGCCTTGCTATTCGCGCCTAGGTGCGACCGAACCCCCTGTACGGCCCACCGCATCCGACATGTGCCCTATGGTCCGCGACATGGCCGAGCCCCCAAAAAGTCGACAGATCCACCTCGTCTCACGTCCGCAGGGTGAACCGACCCTGGACGACTTCGAGCTGGTCGATGCCCAAGTGGCGGATCCGGCAGACGGCGAAGTCATGGTGGCCAACCGGTTCATATCGGTGGATCCCTACATGCGTGGGAGAATGCGGGACAGACAGTCCTACGTGCCACCCTTCGAGTTGGGCCAGCCGATGGATGGTGGCGCGGTCGGGGAGGTCGTCGCATCCAATGCCGCCGACGTGCAGGTTGGCGACATGGTGGTTCACAACAAGGGATGGCGCGAGCTCGCCGTGGTAGCAGCCCGTCATGTACAACCGGCAGCCACCGACGTCGCGTTGTCGGCCAACCTCGGTGTCGTTGGGATGACCGGGATGACCGCCTATGTCGGGCTACTGCACATTGCCGAGATGCAACCCGGGGAGACGGTCTTTGTCTCTGGAGCAGCCGGGGTCGTGGGATCTGTGGCAGGTCCCAGATCGCGGCGCTCAAGGGCGCGGCTCGCGTCATCGGGTCAGCCGGGACCGATGAGAAGGTCGATTTCCTTCAACAGGAACTCGGGTTCGACGCCGCATTCAACTATCGTGACGGTCCGGTTGACGACCAGTTGCACGCGGCCGCCCCCGACGGCATCGATGTGTACTTCGATAACGTCGGTGGCGATCATCTACAGGCGGCGCTGGGGGCACTGAACCCGCACGGACGGGTGGCGCTGTGCGGTGCCATCTCGCAGTACAACGCGGCCGAGCCGACCCCTGGTCCGAACAACCTGGCCCTGGCAGTGGGAAAGCGCTTGACCCTGAAGGGCTTCATCGTCAGCGACCACAGCGATCGTCGTGATGAGTTCCAACAGCAGGCCAGCCAGTGGTTGGTGGAGGGGAAACTGCGTCACGACGAGACCATCATCGAAGGGATCGACAACGCAGCCCAAGCCTTCATCGACATGCTCAAGGGCGGCAATACGGGCAAGATGGTCGTCCGAATCTGAGCTACAATAAGAGCGATCATGGCGACTTTGTGGCTGCTGATGGCCGGTATCGGCGCAGCCCTGCTCTTGCTGACATTTGTTGCCGACACCTTCGAAGTCGACCTTCCGGGAACGGACGCAGGTCTGCCGGCAGAAGCCATCTCGGGTTTCTTGACCGCTTCCGGGCTGATTGGATTCGTACTGACTTCCACAGGTGTGACCAGCCTGATCACGGTGCCGGCCGCCATCATCTCCGGCCTGGCCATGGGTGGGGTGACGTTGGCGCTGGTCCGGTTCTTCATGCGCACGCCCACCGACCCCACCCCCACCCACGCCGACTTCGTCGGGGCGATCGGCAAGGTCATCACCCCCATCCCCGCCGGCGGCATCGGTGAGGTACTGGTCCCCCGACACGGCCAACCGTGGAAGGTCGCCGCCCAATTGACCGATGAGGCACACGACACGGTGGACGCTGGTTCGCAGGTTGTCGTCGTTGCAGCAATGTCCGCCACCCGCGTCCTGGTGACACCCAGCGACCTGTAACCGACCGCCCCCTCCAGCCAAGGAGTCCTCGTGTCCACCATCGCTGCAACCGCCGGCATCTTGCTGGTCCTATTGGTCGTGTTGGCTGCCGCGGTCGCCAGCCGCTACCGCGTCGCTGGCCCGAACCAGGCGTTCATCATCACCGGCCGCAAAGGAAAACAGGGGCCGGTCATCAACCCCGAGACCGGCGAGTCGACCCATGACCTGTCCGGTCAACGGGTCATCATCGGTGCCTCAACCTTCGTGCTTCCGGTCGTGCAGAAACTGCATGTGCTCGACCTGTCCTCGCGTCGTATCCCGGTGGGGATCAACGGAGGGATCAGCGCACAGGGGATCAAGGTGGATCTGGAAGGGGTGGCCATCGTGAAGGTCGGTGGTACCGAGGACGCCATCCGGGCCGCCGCACAACGTTTTTTGAACCAGCAAAACGGCATCGAGGTCTTCACTCAAGAGGTTCTGGCCGGTTCGCTTCGTGCCATCGTCGGACGACTGACGGTCGAGACCATCATCCGTGACCGTGCGGCCTTCGCCTCGGCCGTCGCCGAAGAGGCCGAGACGTCGTTGACCAACCAGGGTCTGGCCCTGGACACCTTCCAACTGCAAGACATCCGGGCTGAGGGTGATTACCTGAAGGACCTGGGCCGGCCGGAATCCGCCCGTGTCGAAAAAGAGGCCGCGATCGCCGAAGCCCGGGCCCGACAGGCTGCCGAGGAAGAACGCATTCGCGCCGAGGAACAGATTGCTGTGGCAAATCGGACCCTGGCGTTGAAAGAGGCCGAGATCCAGGCCGAGACCGATGCGGCCAGGGCCACAGCCGAGGCGTCTGGCCCGATGGCTCAGGCGGCGAGGGACCAAGATGTGCTTCAAGCGCAGGAACTGGTCGCACAGAAACGTGCCGCGTTGAAGGACAAAGAGCTTGACACCGAGGTCCGCAAGCCGGCCGATGCCGAGCGCTACCGGATTGAACAGGATGCAGAGGCCCACAAGTCGGCTGCGATCCGCCAGGCCGAGGCTGAGAAGGCCCGTCGCGTCGCACTGGCCCAGGCCCTCCAACAAGAGGGTGAGGCAGAGGCGGCCGCCATCCTGGCCCGGGGACAGGCGGAGGCAGAAGCACGTGAGAAGAACGCCGACGCCTTCCAGCACTACAACGACGCAGCCGTGGTGGACTTGCTGGCCGACATCTTGCCCGACCTGGTCCGCGCCGCCAGCGAACCGATGAGCAATATCAAGGACCTGACCGTGATATCCACCGATGGGGCGTCGCAATTGGCAGCAAACGTCGCCGCCAACGTCGAACAGGGCCTTGCCATCGGTACGTCCCTGACCGGGGTGGATCTCCGCAGCCTGCTGGGTCGCCTGGGCGGGTCGACGTCGGAGTCACCGAACAATCATCGGACCACAGGCCACACTGAACTCGATGAGCTACCAACCCCTCGGGAAACCGATCATTAATCGCCGCCAGCGGCACTGGCGACAAAATGTGGTGATCGGCACCGTACTCGGGTGCCTGCTGTCGCTGCTCGCGATACCACCGGTCGCGGCCCAAGAAATTCCCGTCACCCGCATCGAGGGTGCGGATCGGATTGCGACGGCGGTGGCGATCTCCGGCCAGGCGTTCCAAACCGCAACAACGGTGGTCATGGCCGGCGGCTCCAACTCCGTCGACGCATTGGTGGGTGGGCCCCTCGCGGCATCTCTCGGGGCCCCGTTGCTGTTGACGGCAACAAGCGAATTGCCACAGATCGTGGCCGACGAACTCAAGCGATTGGACGCGGAAGAGGTGGTTCTTCTGGGGGGCCTGTCCGCCATCTCCGGTGTAGTGGCGGACCGGTTGAGCACGTCTGGGCTTGTGGTCACACGGGTGGCGGGGGCAACGCGGTATGAGACGGCGGCGCGTGTGGCTCAGGCGATGCCGGCCTGGGACGGGGCGTTCGTCGCCTCCGGTACATCGCCCGTTGATGCGGTCGTGGCGGGCGCGGTGGCGGCCAGCCGGGGCTGGCCGGTCTTGTTGGTGGAACCTGACAGCGTCCCCGACGACACCCGGACCGCGTTGATCGACAACAAGGTCGATCAAGTCATCGTCATCGGTGGAGAGGCAGTCGTCAGCAGCGCCGTTGAGGCAGCCTTGGCGGAACTGTCAACCGGTGGGGTCATCCGCATCGGCGGTGTGAATCGCTATCACACCGCGACCCTGCTGCATGAGGCAGCGGTGCGATGGGGGGATTTCGAGCCGGAGACCATTTGGTTGGCGTCGGGTCAGACCGACCATCTGGCTGACGCATTGACGGCCAGTCCGGTCGTTGCGTCCCAGCGGGCCTCCTTGCTGTTGGTCAATGGCGATGATCTGCACGCGGAGCGCATCGTGGTCGAACGCCTGCGCACGGTCGCTCCTGAGGTGGACGAAATCGTCCTTCTGGGTGGACCGGCAGCCATCAACGCGGCGGCACCAAGTCAGATCGACGCGGTGTTGAACGGCGTCGATCTGCCCGGTGGCGGACGCTCGCTGTTGCCTGACAACCGGTTGGTCGCGTTGTACGGGTCCCACTTCACCCCGGCACTGGGTGTGTTGGGCGAACAGGCCCCTTCACAGCTTGGCCCGCGGCTGGACGCGATCGTGGATCCGTACCGGGAGTTGTCAGACCGCCCGATCCTGCCCGCGCTCGATCTGATCGCCACGATCGCCACCGCAAGTGCGGGCGCAGACGGGCTGTACCGGTCGCGTTCGACCGACGCGGAGATCCAACAGTGGCTGGACGCTGCCCGAGCCAACGACGCCTATCTGATTTTGGACCTTCAACCTGGCCGCTCGGACTTCTTGACTGAAGCACAGGCCTACGAACGGTTCTTACGTGAACCGGATGTCGGGCTTGCCCTGGACCCCGAATGGCGTACCACCGCGCCCCAACGGCCGGGCGGGGGCACCATCGGATCGGTCTCGGCGGCAGAGATCAACGCCGTGTCGGCTTGGCTGTCTGATTTGGTTGCTGAAGAACAACTGCCTGAGAAGTTGTTGATCATTCACAACTTCCGGGTCGACATGGTCACCGATCGTCAGGACGTCACCGCATCAGAGGGCTTGGCCGTGCTGTTCCACATGGATGGCCAGGGTGGTCGCAACGTCAAGTTGGACTCCTACCGCATCCTGCGACAGACCAGCCCGTTCTACAACGGCTTCAAGATCTTCTTTGACGAGGACCCAAATCCTTTCCAGCCTGCAGAGGTGCTGAACCTGGATCCGGTACCAGACTTCATCAGCTATCAGTGACCAAGAATGTGTAGGTTCACGTCATCGGCCACGGGATAGACGTATGGTGCCAGAGGCTGCGTCATCGGCCACCGAAAGAAATGCGTTACAACCATCTGACGGACGGATAGGAGAAGTACATGATTGTACTTGGGATTATTTTGATCATCATTGGTGTCGTCACGGGCATCAGCATTCTGACAACCATCGGGGTCATCTTGGCCGTCGTCGGCGTGATTCTGTGGATTCTGTCCGCAACGGGAACCGCTTTCGGAGGCCGTAGGTTCTACTGACCCATTCGTGAACAACGCTGACCGGGGCGGTCTGTCACTGCCCCGGTCATTTGGCTGCCATTGTCCCGATCAGGAAATGTCGGCAGCGACGATGCGCCCCGCACGGGTGCCAACGAACAGTTGTCCGTTCCAGACGGCCGGGGTCGATTCGACGCAGCCCTCCAGGGCAAGGGTCCACCTGGCGGCGGGTGCCCCGGTTGGCGTGAGGTCAAAGGCATGGATTGTTCCCGAACAGTCGCCCTGTATCAGGACATCGTCGACCACCACGGGCGATGACCAGAGATGGTCGCCCAGATCCAGCGACCAGCGGGGCTCCCCAGTCTGGGCGTCCAATCCTGACAAGGTCCCGCTCGTGGTTGGCACGATCACCAGATCCTTCCACAGCGCGGGCGTTGCCCACACGCCGGCGATCTCGACCCCTGCAGCCGCCGCCGGGTCCGTGAAGTTCCACACCACTGGGTCGCCCGTTCGCAGCGGATCCAGGCGGACGACCTGGCCAACCGCTCGACTGCGGTCGGTGTGCCGTTCCCATTCCGACGCGACGATCAGATGACCGTCCGCAGGGTCGATGACCACCGTCGCGTCGGTGTCATCTCCACTCCACCAGCGAAAGACACGTTGTGGTTCGCTGTCGGGGGCGGTCAGGCTTGCCAGGTCCCAGCCTTGCACCAGGCCACCGGAGTTGGCGAAGTACACCACCCCATCGTGGATGGCGACTGAGCCTTCAATTGAGACGTTGCGATCCCCGATGTTGCCCAGGAGCTCGTCGTCCCACCCCGCGACATCAGCCACCACCTGACCGCTGAGTGTCACCATGCCGTCGGGGTCATAGCCCCGATCAAGCCGGGCAACGAACAGGCGGCTGTTCTCGCCGCCGACGACCAGGTGGTTGTCGATGATCAGGCCGGCACCGTCCCAGTCGTCGTTCCACAGGGTGGGACCCGTCGCATCGGCTGCGCTCAGCGACCACAGTTCCCGTGGCACGGGGCCGTCAAAGGCAATGGCGCGATAGTTGCCGTCACGCGACCCGCTGTACACGATCGGGTATCCGTCAGGGTCAACCGTGACCGACCCTTTGATGATGTCACCGGTCACGAACGGCGGGATGATGGCCTGTCCCGTGTCGGCGTCGATGAAGTGCACTGCCCGGTCATAGGCCCCCACGATCACCCAGGTACGGCCGTCCCGCTGGACGACAGCGGGTTGACCGGTCCATCCTGTGCCGCACCACTGCGTGGTCTCGTTGCCGACGGTGGAGTCCGAACACAGTTGGGACGGGGGATAGGACCATCGGGTCGTCGCGTCCTGGCCGATCGGGCCTGTGCCGTGAAATGTTCGGGTGGCGTTGCCGCGAAAAGTCAGCAGTGCCTGCGGCTGTGGGACCTCGGGGTCCGACGGTGACGGGCTTGCCTGCACCGCTGCCGGCGAGACGGATGGTGGCGTGGCAACCGCAATGGGCTTGGTCACGGGGGTGGCAACAGGCCGGCTGGCCTCTGGGGCGTCGACGTGCGCCGCGGGGGGAGGGTCGGTGACCGCTTGGGCGGTGTCGGGAGCCTCGGTGTCTGACAGCCACAGACCCGCCATCAAGAACGAGACTGCGGCCGCCACCACCGCGCGGTCTCCCATCCTTGCCAAACCCCTCATTGTCCGCAGACTACAAGTGCAGGTCTGCATCAGACTCCAGGCAGAGCAGCCGCGATGGCGCGGAGGTGCTACACCCTGCACATGGCGCAGGACGAACTGAAGCGGATCCGTGGATATGTCAAGGACGAACGCGAAGCTGCGCTTTTGTACCGGCGACTGGCCGACACCGTGCAGGGACAGGATCGACGAACCCTGCTGGATCTGGCCGATGGGGAGCAGGCCCATGCAGAACACTGGGAACAGGTGTTGCACCAGCTGGGTGCCGACCGTCCTGAAGACGACGTCAGACTAGGGCTTCGTGCCCGTCTGGCTCTGTCGTTGGGTCGACGCTTCGGTCTGGTGGGCGCCATGCCTGTGCTTGAACATCATGAGGGCCGAGAGATCCTTGACTACACCGAGGATCCACGGGCGCCCGACACGATGATCGAAGAAGAACGCGGTCACACCGAGATGGTGCGATCCCTGGCACCGACCTGGCGCAGCGAGGTCGCAGGCACACTTCGTGCCGGCGTGTTCGGGATCAGCGACGGCGTCGTGTCCAATCTGGCCTTGGTGATCGGTGTGTTCGGCGCTGGGGCGTCACCATCGACGGTCATCACGGCCGGCGTCGCCGGACTGGTTGCCGGCGCCATGTCGATGGCTGTCGGAGAGTACGTTTCCGTCGCCAGCCAACGAGAGGTGCTGCAGGCCGGGATCGATGAGGACGATGAGAACGCCGATCCCTGGCGCGCCGCCATTGCCTCGTTCGTCACCTTCTCATTCGGTGCGTTCGTGCCGTTGGTGCCCTTCTTGGTTGCCAATGGGGTCGGGGCGGTGGTGGTGGCGTTCGTGGTGACTGGTGCCTTGCTGTATGCCGTGGGTGCGGCATTGAGCCTGCTGACGTTGCGGTCGGGCGTTTGGACCGGTCTGCGTCAATTGGGCCTGGGCTGGGGGGCGGCGGGACTGACGTACTTGGTCGGTGTCTGGATAGGCAGCGGTACACCGTTGTAGCCGCCTAGACAACGACACGTCGTCGTTTCTGCATCTGTTGTGCAGTGGGCACCCGCACGTTGTCAGCCAACCCCAACTGCTGCATGGCGCGGATGACCCGCCACGACATGTCGATCTGTCCCGGCAGCAGACCGTGGCGAGCAGAGCTTGGAAACGCGTGGTGATTGTTGTGCCAGGACTCGCCGAACGACACCAGCGAGAGCGGCCAGTTGTTGACGGACTCATCACGGGTTTCGAACGGTTGATCCCCGAAGAAGTGACAGATGGAGTTGATCGACCAGGTCACGTGGTGCAGGACGAAGATCCGCACCAAGCTTCCCCAGACGAACGCGGTCAGCGCGCCGCCGAGGCTCATCGTCACCACGCCCCCGATGAGCGGCGGGGCCACGAACGATCCGAGGATGATCCACGGGGCGGCACGCTCGACTTTGACCAGGGCCGGGTCGCCCAACAGATCGGGGGCCCAATGGGTCGGCTCGATGCCGTCCGGAACGAAGAACCAGCCCATGTGGGCATGCCACAATCCTTGTGCCGTCCCCCGCCAACCGGTGTGTTCGACCAGGTGCGGAGAATGTGGGTCGCCGTAGGTATCGGCATAGGCGTGGTGACGTCGGTGCGTCGCGACCCACTGGATGACCGACCCCTCCACCGCCATCGTCCCCGCGATCGCCCACAGCACCCGGGTCGGCACGGCCACATCGAAGCTGCGATGGGTGAACAACCGGTGGAAACCGACGGTGATCCCCAGGCCACTGACCACCCAAAAGCCGATGAACAGACTGAAGTCAAGGCCCGTGATACCCCTGCCCCACAACAGCACGATGGCCGCCACGACGCCGGCCAGAGGCACGCCGGTCAACAGCACCGCCATGCGTCTCTGCAGACGCAGTTCCGCGGCGGTGACGGGCCGTGAGCCCAAGATGTCGCGACGACCTTCAGCCCTCAGCGCGGCCTGCATGATCGCGTCTGCCCGGTCAGCTGGGGCGGTTTGAGGATTGGGAGGCACGGACGACAACGTTACCAATGGCCGGCAGTGGTTGACGTGGCATCGCGCCCGCTACGGTTTTGGTTCATGCCTATCGTTGCGCATTCACAACTCCCCACCTTTGACTCGATGCTTGCCGCCGGCGAGCCGGTACTGACTGCCTCCGAGGCGTTGAGTCAAGACATTCGTGAGATGCACATCGGGTTGTTGAACATGATGCCGGACGCGGCTCTTCGGGTGACCGAGCAGCAGTTCATGCGGTTGATCGGGGGGGCCAACCCCATCGTGCAGGTCTATGTGCACGTGTTCACCGTGCCCGGGCTCCCGCGCGCCGTCGAGACACTGGATTATATCGAGCGGTACTACACCCCCCTGGCGGAACTTCGGACCAAGGGTTTGGATGCCCTGGTCATCACCGGTGCCAACGTGGCCAACCCCGCGATCGAAGACGAACCGTTCTACGAACCACTGGCAGAGGTGATGGAATGGGCCGGGAGCCACATCACCTCGACGTTGTGTTCGTGTTTGTCCAGCCACGCCATCTTGCAGCACAGCTATGGGGTGCGTCGGCGACGGTTGCAGAGCAAACGCTGGGGGGTGTTCCCCCACCGCAACACCCTGCCCGACCATCCCCTGCTGCGGGGCATCAACAGCCGTTATGACGTTCCGCACTCGCGTTGGAACGCCATCAGCCCGACGCAGTTGCGCGATGCCGGTCTTCAGGTGCTGGCCGAAACCGACGACGGCGACTTCCACCTGGGTACAAGCCCCGACGGGTTTCGGACGATCTTCTTCCAGGGCCACCCCGAGTACGACACCGTGAGCCTGCTGAAAGAATACAAACGGGAGGTGGATCGTCACCTGGCAGGTCAGATCCCCGCTCCGCCACTGCCAGCCAACTACCTGGACGCGGAGGCCGCCCGCATCACCGCACGCCATCTTGAACAGGCGCTTCAGGCCCGCGACCCCTCCTCCATCCCGTTTCCCGAAGCCGAACTCCTGCATCATCTGGACAACACCTGGACCGACACGGCCAAAGCGGTGTTCAACAACTGGTTGGGTTTGGTCTACCGCCTGACCGGCTTTGAGCGGGGGGTGCCGTTCATGGACGACGTCGATCCTGACGACCCCTTGAACCTGGCGCGTTGACCACGACCAATGCCGGAGTGTTCGGCCCCATCAACCTGCCCGACGAGCTGCCGATCAGTCAGCGAGCTGATGAGCTGATCGAGGCGATCGCAACGTATCAGGTCATCGTGGTGGCAGGTGAGACCGGGTCGGGAAAATCCACACAGCTTCCCAAGCTTTGTCTTGCGGCTGGGCGTGGTGTGAACGGACTGATCGGGCACACCCAACCCCGCCGGTTGGCGGCCCGAGCCGTGGCCGAACGGGTCGCACAA
>JBBSNE010000041.1:0-12395 GCA_038232815.1 Euzebyales bacterium
CGACGTCGAGACCGCCTGCGCGTTGCCTTGGCCGACATCGACCAGGCAACCATCAGCACCATCCATGCCTTCGGCGCTGACATGCTGACCCGTCTGGGGGAGGGCCACACCGGGGAGTTGTTGTCGGACGATGACCAGTTGGCGACCGAGATCGCCGCTGACCTGTACCTGAAGGCCGCCGCAAAAAACCCCGCCGCGGTGCGACAGTTGCCCTATTTCGACCTTTTCGCCGCCGAGCTGGTGCATGCCGGCATGACCATGGAACCCGGCGACATCATCCCGTCGGCTGATCTGGAGGACTTCGACGGTGCCAAGGCCTGGTTGGCGGCCAACTCCAATGCAGAGGGCACTCGCCGTAAGAAGCGAGCGATGCTGCACACCCATGATGATCTGCTGCAACGTCTGGCGGACCGTTTGGCCGCCCCGACCGGGGGGTTCGCAGGCCGGTTCCGGGTGGGGTTGGTGGATGAGTTCCAAGACACCGATCCAGTCCAATGGCAGATCCTGTCCACGCTGTTTGCCGACACCGACCTGCAGACACTGGTCTTGGTGGGTGACCCCAAACAGGCGATCTACAGCTTCCGGGGGGCTGACATCAATGCATATGTCACAGCACGTGGTCCACAGGCCGACGCTGGCCTTGACACCAACCGACGTTCTGACAGCGACCTGGTCAAGGCGGTGGTGGCGCTGTTCGGTGGACAGGCACTGGGGCGACACATCGCGGTTCCCGATGTCAAGGCGTTCTTCGAGGCAAGGCTGAGGGGGCTGGATGCCGCTCCGGTGACCTTCTGTTGCGTGCCGGATGACGCGCCCGTCCGCCGCACCAAAACAGGCGGGATGCAGCTGACCAGCCTGCGTGCCCTCGTCGCCGCCGATGTTGCAGTCCAGACCGGGGCCATACTGAACAGCGGTGCCATGCTGACTGACGGCGGGGCAGGGTCGACCCGGTCAGTTCGTCTGAGTGACATCACCGTTTTGGTTCGTACCAGACGGCAGGCCGCGTTGGTCCAACAGCACCTCATCGAGGCGGGTATTGCTGCGGTCGTGAACGGTGTCGGCAACGTCATGACTTCTCCGGCCGCACGTGATTGGGGGCACCTGTTGCGGGCATTGGATCAACCGTCCCGGTCAGGACCAGCCCGGTTGGCCGCCTTGAGTGATCTGATCGGTTGGACACCGGGTCAGGTGGCCGGGGCCGCCGAGGCTGACTGGGACACGCTGCATGTCAACTTGCATCGTTGGAAGCAGATCCTGCTGGACGAAGGTGTCGCAGCCGCCTATCGCCACCTTTCGGCCGACACAAAGGTGGCGCAACGGTTGCTTGCAACCAGTGGGGGTGGGCGCCGCCTGACTGATCTGACGCACATGGCAGAACTGTTGCACGCCCACGCCAGTAGCCAGGTCACCGGCACCGGTGGGCTACTGGCCTGGCTTGAGCATGGAATGGCCGAGGCAGCCGCCTTCCCATCCCCGACCCCGCCGGATCATCTGACATCCCGCTTGGAACGTGATGACGATGCCGTGTCCATCATGACCGTGCACGGTGCAAAGGGTCTGGAGTTCGGCATCGTCTTGGCCCCCTACCTGTGGGACACCGTCGGTCGAACCCCCGCGGCCCTACGGGTCCATGACCCGGTTACGGAGCGTATGAAGCTATATGTCGGTTCCAACCGCCGGTCACCGGACCATCAGCACTATCACGACCTCCATCGGCAACAGACCGAGGAAGAGGAGCGGCGGTTGGCCTACGTCGCCGCGACCAGAGCCAAGCACCACTTGCGGATCTGGTGGGCCCCCGCTCCGCAGGTTGCGGACTCACCGCTGGGCACGATTCTTGGTTCAATGTCCGGCGCGATTTCCGGTGCGACCCCGGGCTCGGCCAGCAACGGACCCGGACAGATCCACACGACGGCCCAGGCACGGCAGGCGATCGCTGGATTGGGTGAGGCCCACCCCGGGCTGTTCGGACACCTGGCCGTCGACCCCTTTGCCACTGCGGCGATGTCGCCTGCACCCGAGATCGAGCAAGCGCCTTTGGTGTTGGGTCGATTGCATCGACCCATTGATCACGGTTGGCGGCGGAGTTCATACAGTCGCCTGGTTGGCGACGCCGATGCTGCGGCTGATGTCGCCAGCCGGGGAACGACCGATGTGGACACGCAACCGGTGGCGTCGGCGGGGGATGTTGAAGACGAGGCCGCAGCGCTACCCATCGCCCACCCGGCGGTGGTTTCTGACGACCCGGAGTTGGCCGTCGAAGTGCCGCTGGGTGCGTTGCGTGGGGGGGCCGACATCGGCACCACCATTCACGCGGCGCTTGAGGATCTGGACTTCGCCGACCCAGGATTGCCTGCCGACGCGCTGCGGCGCTTGACCATACAGTCCGGCCGTCACGGGCTGGACCTTGGTGATGAGGACGCCCGCAAGGTCATCGCCGACGGGTTGGTCCAGGCGATCGGTACACCGCTGGGGGCCGACCCGGGCGTTGCGTTGGCTGACCTGCCGCGGCGCTCCCGCCTTGACGAGATGGCCTTCGAACTACCCGTCCTGGGCTCCGCGGCAGCGGACAGGGCGGGCTGGGACCAGGCCGACCGGGTCCTGGTAAACGACATCTCCGATCTGCTGCAGCGCCATCTGCCTGACGGCGACCCGTTGGCTGGGTACAGCGACAGGCTGAGGCGAGACCTGGGCGTGACCGAAATCCGCGGGTATCTGGCCGGGTTCATCGACTTGGTGGCGCAGATGCCGGACGGGACATATCTGGTGGCCGACTACAAGACCAACCGGCTGGCCCCCGCCGGGACCGATCCGCTGACCGTGGGATCATTCGTCCCAGCGGCGATGGCTCATGAGATGCAGACCCACCACTACCCGTTGCAGGCGCTGATCTACCTGGTGGCGGTACACCGCTATCTGCGCTGGCGGGTGGCTGACTACCGGCCGGAGCAACACCTGGCTGGTGTCGCCTACCTGTTCGTCCGCGGCATGATCGGACCCACGACCCCGGTCCGCGATGGCATGCGTTGCGGGGTGTTCATCTGGCGACCACCGGCGGCATTGATCCTGGACCTGGATCGGTTGTTCAGCAAGGGCCTGGATCCGGCTGACCGGGTCGGCCCCGGTTCAGGGCAACGGGGGCACAGCGGTGGCGGTTGACGAGGATCCCCACCGACCTGATCGGGTGGCCGGTGAGTTGGACGGCAGACTTCGGACCTTCAACGATGCCGGGGTCTTGTCGGCCGCTGACATCCATGCAGCCAACACCTTGGCCCGGCTGACAGGCTGTCGCGACCCCGACGCCGTGGTGGCGGCGGCGTTTGCGATCAGGGCACCCCGGTACGGTCACGTCTTCGCCCAGCTGGACGAGTTGGCCGACACCGTGACCGACGAGGACGGTCGTGTCGCCGATCTGGATCCGGCCGTCTGGCCCGCTGACATTGGGCGCTGGATTCGTGCGGTGGCCGCATCGCCACTGGTCAACGGTGTGACACCGGCAACCCCCTTGCATCTTGACGGTGCCCGGTTGTACCTGGATCGCTATTGGCGTTATGAACACCATGTCGCAGGCGCCATTCGACGCCGGGTTGCCCAGTCGGCCGACGCACTGTCGGTCACGTTGAGCCCCACCGGCTGGGCCGCGCTTGACCGCTTGTTCGATGACAACCCCGAACAGCATGCCGGGGCCAGGGCCGCGTTGTCCTCGCCGCTATCGGTGATCGCCGGGGGACCGGGCACCGGTAAGACCGCGACCATTGCCAGCGTGGTCGCCGTTGCCCGCAGCCATGCGTTGCGTCCCGACGGCCGTCCCGTCCGGATTGCGATCGCGGCGCCGACAGGGAAGGCGGCAGCCCGTTTGGGTGAGGCGATGCGGCAATTGGCAACGACGATGCCGACCGATCTGGTCGATCCCGGTCTGCTTGCCGATGTGGCGCCCACCACGTTGCATCGTCTGCTGGGGTGGCGACCCAACCGGACCAGGTTTCGGCATGACCGTGACAATCCGTTGCCCTACGACGTCGTGATCGTCGATGAGGTGTCTATGGTCCCGCTGGGGATGTTGTCCAGGTTGCTCGACGCCGTCCCGCCCACAGCCCACCTGGTCCTGGTTGGCGACCCGGACCAACTGGCCGCCATCGAGGCCGGGACGGTGTTGGGTGATCTCATCTCCGGGTCCCAGGACGCGGGGCTAGGCGATCGGGTCGTGACGCTGCAGCGGGGCTACCGGTTTGACTCTGCAGTCAAGCGGTTCGCGACCGCCGTCCGTGACGGCGACGTCCAGCAGGCCATGGCCAGTCTGGCAGTCAACGCGGGATCAATTGCCGAAACCCGCTTGGCCTTGGTTGTTCCAGACCGCCCCGGGGAGTGGCCCACCGGCGAGGGGTCGCTGTCGGGCGTCCGTGATCTGGTGACCGAATCAGCAAGGGTCACCGTTCAACACGCCCGAGCGGGGCTGGCCGATCAGGCCCTGGCGGCCACGCTGGCAACAAAGGTGTTGTGTGCCCACCGCCGTGGCCCCGAGGGGGTCCAGGTGTGGAACGCCACAATCGAGGGTTGGGTCCATGATGTCCCGGCCTACCGCCGTCCTCAGTGGTACGCCGGCAGACCCGTCATCATCACCGGCAACGACTACGACCTGGGCGTCTACAACGGTGACATCGGCGTGGCTGTGCAGAGCCCGGACGGACGGTTGCGGGTGGTTGTGGACGGACGTCCCGGCGCCCCCATAGAGCATCGTCGCTTGGATCAGGTGCAGACCGTCCATGCCATGACGGTCCACAAGAGCCAGGGCTCACAGTTCGACCGGGTGATCGTGGTGCTGCCGTCGGAACGTTCCCCCGTTTTGACCCGCGAATTGCTGTACACCGCCGTGACCCGGGCCCGCCGCGCCGTCACCATCGTCGGCACGCCTGAGGCACTGGCCGATGCGATCGCCCGCCCCGTGTCACGCGCCTCGGCTTTGCCCGAGCGTCTACGTCAGGCCGGTTGAGCTGTGACGAACAGGACCACCACACAGCCCTGGGCTGCTTGCTGCATGGCCTGCTCGTCCGCCCCTGCGCCCACGCCCAGTTCTTTCCATTCGCCCGGATATTTCTGTAAGTAGCGCAGGATTGCGTGGTCCAACTGCTCACCATCGGCCAGGGTCGCAGACATGGGTGTCACCCGGCCCTTGTGCTTGGCTGCAACCGTAGTGGGCTGCATCGCAGGCAGGGGTTGCCACCACGCTGCCTCGGGCCGGGCCAGGACGATCAGAACCTCCTCATGAACGGCATAGCGCAGCGGCACCGCTGGGCGAAGTGGGGTTCGGTCCACCTGGGTCAGCAACATGAACCGGCGGGATACCGTCTGGTGCAGGGGGGTGCGCAACACGACACGCAAAAGTCGGTGCCGCAGCGTTTGGAGGGGCATCAAGGTGTTCAGCGTACGGGGCGCACGCCTGGCTGCGGGCAGACCTTGAGTTACGAATGGGTCAGGGCCGTCGCCAGGACCATGTCGAACATGGGCTCGGTCAGCCTCCCTGTGAAGGTGTTCTGCTGGCTGACGTGATAGCTGCCGACCAGCGTCAGACCGGCAACATCGGCCACGGCCCCATGAGAGAACGTGGGCTTGGGTCGTGGCTTGCCCAAGAACATCCAGGCTCCCTCCCAAGCAAATCGGCCCAGGCACAAGATCACCTGGGGCTGCAACAGTGCCAATTCGGCTGCCAGGTATGGGGCGCAGTTGTCACGTTCGGCTGCCGTTGGTTTGTTCTGCGGGGGTGCGCAGCGCACCGGTGCGGTGATCCAGACACCGTTCAGCCGTAAGCCGTCCCCACGTGTGACCGAGTGAGGTTGATTGGCCAGCCCGGCACGGTGAAGAGCGGCGTACAGAAAGTCTCCTGACCGGTCGCCGGTGAACATCCGTCCGGTCCGGTTCGCACCGTGGGCGGCGGGCGCTAGGCCCAAAATGACCAGTTTGGCCGCCGGGTCTCCAAAACCGGGCACGCCGGCGCCCCAGTACTCCTCGTCGGCATACGCCCGGCGTTTCACCCGGGCCACCTCCTCCCGCCAGTCCACCAAGCGAGGACACCTGCGACAGCCAGAGACCTCACGGCCGATTGTGTTCAACAGGCCCGCCTTGTCCACCTCGGCGCCCGGTTCAGGCATGCTGCCGCCCGCTTGGGGGGTACACGAACAGCAACAGCCCGTAGGCCAGCACGGCGACAGACACCAGGCCGCACAATGCGCCCCACAACCAGTAGGGACCGAACAACGCAGCCGCGATTGCGGCGGAGTCGGACAGGCCCCGTCCGGCACCGGTCGTCGCGCCCTCGGCGAACAAGTACTCGCTGCGACTGAAGACACTCAACCCCAACTGCACACTCAGCAGCACCAGCCACAACTGCGACCACTGGGCTTGGCGCAATCCCAGCGCGATGCCAAGTGAGGTCCCGATCAGACCCAGGGCCACCAGCCACCCGATCAGCGAGCGGACCCACAGCACTGTGCCGATCGCCACCAACAGGCTGCCGATGATCAGGGCGATGCGGGACGTCTGTGGACGCCGCGCCATGGTGAACCCGATGGCTGCTGCCAGGGCAGGACCGATCAAGCCACCCGCAGCAACCGCTGCACGGTCAAGCGCGCCGCCGTCGGTCGCGGTCACCGCGACACCTGAGGCATCCCCGAACACCTGTAGGTCGACGAACGTGCCCCCGACCACGATCGCGGTCAGTCCGTGGGCCATCTCGTGGACAAAGGTCGACAACAACACCAGGGGGTAGGCGAGTATTCGACCCCCCGGGACGACGTACAACAATGCCGTTACGACGACTGATGCCGCCAGGATCCAGCGGGCCCGCTGCTCTTGTATCCGGCGCATGCCCATCATCGTTGCAATGATAGGATCCGGCGGTCGTATGCGGGCGTCATCAGACCGAATTTCCGTCCTCAGCCGGATATCGGTGATGGACCTGGCGGCGTTGTTGTCGCGTGTTCCGACCCTGGCAGATGCACTGGATGGTGACCAGCGCACGCTCACCCATCTGGGGATTGTGCTGGCCTCTCCGCGGGGGATCACGTCGGTCATCCATTCATTGAATCTCTTGGAACGCCAACTGTTGACCATGGCTGCGATGTACGACGGCGCGGTCGAGCGCACCACCGTGGCGGCCGAAGCAGGTGACGCGCGCGAGTTGGACCAAGCGGTCAGCGCGTTGGCAATGTTGACCCTGGCGTATCCCGCGCACACCGAAGGAGCGTGGCTGGTGCTTCGCCCAGGCGTGTTACGGCACGTGCCTTTGCCAGGGATACGCATCTACGGGGCTCTCGCGAACCTGTCGGGCGCTGATCTGGACATGCTGCTGCAACGACTGGGCGCCAGTGACATCCCCTATCGCCACGAAGATCGCCGCCGGTTGGTGGGAACCCTCCTGCGCCGTCCCGAGGTGGCCACAGAACTCTATCGCAACTTGGAACCCGAACCCGCTCGTATTCTTGATGTGTTGATCGACCACGGGGTCCAACGGGTGGCGGACCTGGGCGTGAAACCCTTCGACCGGTGGGAACGTCACGGCGGACCGCTTCACACCTTGGTGCAGATGGGCCTTGCGGGGGTGGATCTGCGTACCCAAGAGGTCTTCAGCTGGTTGGACCTTCGAATCGGGCTGCGTGGACGGTTGTTTTCCGACTGGTCCGTACAACCCCCCGCGGTGACGGTGCGCCCTTTGAACGATCCGGGCCCGGGAACGCCACGTGTGGTACGCCGGATGCACATGCTGTTGGATCATTTCTCGACCAACCCGTTGCCGGCGCTAGCAGCGGGCGGCATCGGTGTCCGTCCGGTCCGGGCCGCAGCGAAAGGTTTCGGCATGGCCGACGGCGACGTGGGACTGCTGATCCATCTGGCGATCAGCCTGGGCCTGGTCGGACCGACCGAAGACGATCTATGGGCACCGACCCCCGCGGTCACCCAGTTCATGGGGTTGTCGCCGGTCGCGCAGTGGGCAGCGATCATCGCGGCATGGCGGACTGCGGCAACGGTCGATGAGACGTCGGGACTACCCAATCGCTGGTCGGGTGAGATGGTGTGGCCTCCGCAGTCGGGGCACCGCACGGCCGTTGTTGACGTGTTGACCTCGTTGGAACCGGCCACCGGGGTTGATGAGCAGACGCTGACCCGTCTGTGCGCCTGGCACCACCCCGACGCGTTGGGGGCGGCGGGGGCTGATTCAATCGTGCAGGTGCTGCGACTGCTTGACCTGGTCCCGGCAGACGGGGCCGTGGGCTTGACGACCATGGCCAGGGCATTGTTGGAGGGGGGAGTGAAGCGCAGCGAGAAGATTGTGGGCCCGGGGGTTGAACAGGTGGTCATCCAGGCAGACCACTCTGTGATCGCACCACCCGGCCTGACGCCCCGTGTTGCCACCGAGTTGGCGGCGGTGGCCGAACTGCAGTCCGACGCGGGTGCCCAGATCTGGCGTATCACCCCGCAAAAAATCGGTCATGCCATGGCCGAAGGGTGGACCCGCGATCAACTCATCGCCTTGTTGAAGCAGGTTTCCAGTGTGGCCGTGCCGCCCAATGTGTTGGTCACCGTCGATGACGTCGCAGCCAGGCATGGCCGCTTGCGGGCGGGGACCGTCGGGTCCTACTTGCGGTGTGACGACCCGGTTGACCTGAGCGCTGCCGCGGCGGTGTCAGCGGCCAAACTGCGTGTGCTCAGTCCCACGGTGGCGGTCAGTCCGCTGGCGCGACACAAACTCATCGCCACCTTGCGTTCCAAGGGATTGATGGCCATCGCCGAGGACGCCGAGGGAACCGCCATCCCCATCCGGCGGGTTGTCGGGGCGCCGTTGCCCGAAACGGGCATCCCGATGATCGACGATCAAGGCCCAACCGACCCCCTGACGCTGGCTCAGGATCTGTTGTCGTCATGACCGATATCGGCAGGGATGATCCCAACAACCCGTTGATCGTGCAGTCCGACATGACGGTCCTGCTGGAGATTGCCTCGCCCAAGGCCAGCGACGCCCGTGAAGCGCTGGCAATGTTCGCTGAACTGCTCAAGGCCCCTGAACACATCCACACGTATCGGATCACGCCGCTGTCGTTGTGGAACGCAGCGGCCGCCGGTCTCTCCGGTCAAGAGGCGACCGACACGCTGACAGCGATGGCGAAATTTCCCCCTCCACCTGCGGTGTTGGCGCAGGTGCGGGAACAGATCAGCCGCTATGGCCGCTTGCGACTGGTGCGCGACTTCGATTCCGGTGGCCTGGCCCTGACCACCGACCAGCCGACGCTGTTGGACCAGATCACCGGGGATCCCGGCCTGGCGTCGCTGTTGGGTGACCGGCTTGACGGCAACCGGTACGCGGTACGCATCGGCGACCGAGGGGCGGTGAAGCGGCAGTTGGTCGCCATGGGCTGGCCGCCTGCCGACGAGGCCGGCTACGAGCAGGGCGCAGACCTGCCTATCGATTTGACCTGCACGCCACGCCCCTATCAGGGCGATGCGGTGGCGGCTTGGTGGGCCGATGGGTCCGCCGCCGGGGGCAACGGGGTGTTGGTGCTGCCGTGCGGAGCAGGCAAGACCGTGATCGGGTTGGCGGCGATGGTGCAGGCGGGGACCCGCACACTGGTCATCGCGACCTCGGTGATGGCGGCACGGCAGTGGATCGCCGAGGCCCTGGACAAGACCGACCTGTCCCCCCAAGACATCGGTGAGTACTCCGGATACCACAAGGACACCAGGCCGGTGACGGTCGCGACGTATCAGATCCTGACCTGGAAACAGCCCGGGGTGGCGGAAGGCGCCGATCTGGAATTGGCGCATCCCCACCTGTCGCTGTTGGACCGGGAACCATGGGGGCTGATCATTTATGACGAGGTGCACCTGCTGCCGGCACCGGTGTTTCGCGCGACCGCGCGAATTCAGTCCATTCGTCGTCTTGGACTGACGGCCACGCTGGTTCGTGAGGACAATCGTGAGGAGGACGTGTTCAGCCTGATCGGCCCGAAACGCTATGACGCGCCTTGGAAGGAACTGGAAGCACAGGGGTGGATCGCCCCGGCCATCTGCACCGAGGTTCGGGTCGACATGGGCGATGACCTGCGACTGGCCTATGCCGCGGCACCGCGCCAGAGCCGCTACCGGATGGCGGCGACCGCCCCGGCGAAGATGAAAGCTGTCGATCGCATCATGGATCGTCACCGGGACGACCGGGTCCTGGTAATCGGGCAGTATCTTGATCAGCTACGTCAGGTGGCGGCACATCTGGATGCGCCGCTGGTGACCGGCCAGACCTCCCAGACCGTACGGGAGGAACGCTTCGAGCAGTTCCGCCGTGGCGAGTTGGACGTGTTGGTGGTCTCAAAGATCGCCAACTTCTCCATCGATTTGCCAGAGGCAAACGTCGCGATTCAACTGTCGGGAGCGTTCGGGTCGCGTCAGGAGGAGGCGCAACGGCTGGGTCGCATCATCCGGCCCAAGTCCGACGGTGGCCAGGCCCACTTCTACACGATCGTGGCCCGGGAAAGCATTGACGCGACGTTCGCCGTCAACCGGCAGCGCTTTTTGACCGAACAGGGCTACAGCTATGACATCATCGACGCGGCTCGGCTGTGACTCGGGGCGCGCACGTATGGTGTAGTCGCACCTCTGCGCGAATAGGGAGCAAGCCATGGAGTTGTTGGGATCGATTGCCGTACTTCTGGTTTTTGCAGCCGCGCTCTACTTCATCGTCTATCACGCGGTCAAGAACGCTATCCGCGACGGCGCCCGGGCAACCACCGATGAGGTCGTCGTCAGACTGCTGACCCACGGCTGGAGCCCGCCCGGTGAACGTGCACCAGAGGCCCGCGAGATCATGCGAGAGGACGCGCAAGACCACGCCGGCGACTAGCGGGCCAGCAACCTCCTTCATTCACCCCGCTGTCGATGCTGAGCCAGCGACATCCATAGGGTGTTGCCAGCCGTCGACGTCCTGTCTGATCTGGGCCAGATGATGGGGGGCGGCGACCAGCACCTCGATGTCGCCCAGATCCTTTGCTTCGGCGTCGGCAAACAGCTCGGTGCTGGGTACCGGGAGTTGCAGCAGTACGTCCACCTGCCGGCGCGGATCGATGGGGTCGCTCAGACGTAGTGCGGACAGCTGCCATGCAGTGACCCAACGACGGCGGATCTGCGGGTCCGCGAACTGATCGACGGGCACCGGCGGGTGTGGTTCAAGCCCCAGATCCTGTAACAACCGCAGCGCCGTCCGCATGTTGTCCGGCGCCAAATCGACAGCCAGCGTTGCTGTTGTCGGGGGTCGGGTGTCGCCCTCCAAGGCAGCTGCGACCGCTCCGACGACGACGAACCGCACATCGCTGTCCTGCAGCGTGCGCAGTACATTCATGTAGGGCTGCAGGTCTTCGACGTAGCGCTCGGCCAGCGGCATCCCGTTGACCAGTTCATAGCCCAGCCGCGGGCCACCAGGGGGTTGCGGGGTGCAATCGTCAGCGGTGACAAGGGCCTCCAACGCGGACGTGGTGATGGTCCGCGCTTCGGGGTCAGAAGTCAGGGTCAGGTGTCGACAGTGCAGCGACAGCCTGCCATCGGATCGTTGCAGCGCCTGGCCGTCCGCCAGGTCGATGATCTTGTCCTGCCTGCCCCACGGGGCCACGTTGGGGGTGACCAGCAGCCTGACCCGCCCTTGCGGGCCGTCGACAAAGAATCGCACGACGGAGTCGGTGACGTCCTGGTCTGTGATGATCAACCCCTTGGACGCGACGCGCTGCCGCAGCGCATTGACCTCGGTCAGGATGACGCTGGAATTGCCGCCGGGCATGGGCGGTGCGAAGGGACGGCAGTCCATCAGTGCCAACGCCTGCAGCAGGTCAGGAGTGTCGGCTGCCACCCGCATCACCGAGTCCTTGTGACACTGCAGGTACACGTCGTCGCCATCCAGTGCCGCCCGACCTTCGGCGATCCCGATCATGATCGCGGATTTGGAGGGCAACAGGTGGTTTTCCGAACGACCTCCGATGACGGCTTGGAAGGCTGGCAGGCCTGGCGGCGTCAGTTGGGTCACCAGACGTCCGGGACTGGATCGCACGTCCGCAGTGAAACCCGCCCGGTCGAGCATTCCCAGCAGGGGAACCGCCCAGCGTGCCACGGGCCCGGGATCGGGGTAGCGCGGGGCCCATCCGGCGGTGGCCCGACACTGCTGTTCGACGGTGTACCGTTCGGCGGCGGCCAGTACCACCTGGTCGGCCAAGGGCTGGATCGTCCCTGCCGAGATGACCACGTTGCGTTGGTCACAGCTGAACGACACGTTGAACGGCGTTGTCGGTTGTCCCTCCACCGGAACGCCGACCTCTCCATCGTTCACGGTTACCGCGCCATAGGCCACATCAGGATGCGGAGGGGCGTCA
>JBBSNE010000042.1:0-12189 GCA_038232815.1 Euzebyales bacterium
AACCCCGGGCAGTCGATACACGCCCCCGTGAACCACACCCCATCCGTCGCGGTGAACCAGGCGGGACAATGTGGCCCCGTTCAGCCCCAGGAAGCGCAGTTGCCAGCGGGCAACGCATCCGCCTTGGAGGCGGGCCAGACGGCCGACTGCTTTGCGTCCCGTTGTGGGGCCCGACGTCTGCATGTCTCAGACGATCGCACGCTGTTGCGCAGCCAGGAGGGGTAGCTGTCCAGGTCTGTGGATAACCCCGGCACCGCCAGCCCACCCACGACCCGGGGTTGGCCTGGCGGCTGCCCACACCGACCCCAGATGGTGCATTGCGCTCAACTGTGCGCGTGATCGCCCATATCCGGTGGGCCAGGAGGGGCTGATCGGCCCACCCGTGGCGCAGTTGGTGCATTCCGCCCGAGTGTGAGCGGGATTCACCATGTTGGGTTAGCCCCCGGGTGGTCGACAGCCACACCGGTCGCCGCCACTTCGATCAACGGGTAGCGTCTGCACGCGTATTCGCCCCGACTCCGGCACGACCGGGGAAAGATGAAGGACCCGTTCGGATGGCACTTTCCAACGACGACGTGCGGCATGTGGCCAGGCTGGCTCAGCTTGACCTGACCGATGAGGAGGTCGAAGGCTTGGCGCCACAGCTGGCCGGGATCCTGGCCTACGCCGAGAAGGTCAGCACGGTCGCAGCCGATGACGTCCCGCCCACCTCACACGCCTACCCGCTGGCCAACATCTTCCGTGACGACGACAACGTCATCGAACCACTGTCACCCGAGCAGGTCGTCGCCAACGCCCCAGAAGAACAGGACAACCAGTTTCGAGTCCCGCGCATCATCGGTGACCCCACATGAGCCTGGTCACCAAAAGCGCCGCAGAACTGACGAAGGCAATGGCCGCCAAAGACGTCTCCGCCGTCGAGGTCGTCCAGGCTCACCTGGACCGCATCGACGCCACCGACGACCAGACCGGCGCGTGGCTGACTCTGACCGCCGACCAGGCGTTGGCCGACGCACGGTCAGTCGACGATCGCCGTTCCAACAACGAAAAGTTGGGGCCCCTGGCCGGCATCCCCGTAGCCATCAAGGACGTGATGTGCACCAAGGGGACGACTACCACAGCCGGTTCGAAGATCCTCGAGCACTTCATCCCTCCGTATGACGCCACCGTCGTTGCGAACATCCGCGCCGCCGACGGCATCATCCTCGGCAAGACCAACATGGATGAGTTCGCGATGGGGTCCTCGACGGAGAACTCTGCCTACAAGGTCTGCCGCAACCCCTGGGACACCGACCGGGTCCCCGGCGGATCCTCCGGTGGGTCAGCCGCCGCGGTGGCGGGATTTCACGCCCCGTTGAGCCTGGGCACCGACACCGGGGGGTCCATTCGCCAACCCGCTTCGGTCACCGGCACTGTCGGGATCAAGCCCACCTACGGACGCGCCTCCCGGTACGGCCTGATCGCCTTCGCCAGTTCCCTCGACCAGGCTGGGACCTTTGGTCGCACGGTGGCCGACGCTGCCGCCGGCCTGCAGGTGATCTGTGGTCATGACCCGAAGGACTCAACCTCGATCCCGAAAGACGTGCCCGACTTCAGCGAGGGACTGCACAACGGCGTGGAGGGTCTTCGCGTCGGGGTGGTCAAGCAGTTCATGGAGGGCGGTGAAGGGGTCGAACCGGGGGTCATCGCCGCGGTCAACGCATCCGTTGAACGACTAGATGCCCTGGGGGCGAAGATCGTCGAGGTCGAACTGCCCCATGCCGAATACGGCCTGCCGGCCTACTACCTGATCGCCCCGTCGGAGGCATCGGCCAACCTGTCCCGCTACGACGGCGTGCGCTATGGCCTGCGGGTCGACGGTGACACGACCCATGAGATGATGGCCGCCACCCGGGCTGCCGGGTTCGGTGCGGAGGTCAAGCGCCGCATCATGATCGGAACCTACGCGCTGAGCGCGGGGTACTTCGATGCCTACTACGGCCAGGCCCAGAAGGTCCGCACCCTGATCATCCGTGACTTCGACGCTGCGTTCGCTCAAGCCGACGTCTTGGTCGGACCGACCTGCCCGACGACTGCCTTCGGTCTGGGAGACAAGACCGCCGACCCGTTGGCCATGTATTTGAACGACATCTACGCGGTACCGGCAAGCCTTGCGGGGATGCCCGCAATGAGCTTGCCGGTCGGGTTCGACGACGCCGGCCTACCCGTCGGCTTACAACTGATCGGCCCGTTGCTCGGCGAGGGGGTCATGCTGCAGACCGCCGCCGCCCTAGAGGCTGAACTGGATCTCGACCTGACCCCCCAGGGTCCCAACGCCCTGGCCGCGCCCTCAAAGGACACCGCATGAGCAGCGACTGGGAAGCCGTCATCGGCCTGGAAGTCCACGTCGAGCTGGCCACGAAGACCAAGATGTTCTCTGCCTGCCCCAACTCCTTCGGCGGTGATCCCAACACCCGGGTCACCGAGGTCGATCTGGGCCTGCCCGGCACCCTGCCCGTGGTCAACGGCCGGGCCGTGGAGTACGCGATCAAACTGGGTCTGGCTCTTGACTGCGAGATCGCCCCGTCCAGTGAGTTCCACCGCAAGAACTACTTCTATCCCGACATGCCCAAGAACTATCAGATCAGCCAGTACGACGTGCCGATCTGTGGGCCCGGACACCTGGACATCACGCTGCTTGACGGCACCGACAAGCGTGTCGGCATCACCCGGGTGCACATGGAAGAGGACACCGGCAAGTCGACCCACGTGGGCGAATCGGGCCGCATCCATGGGGCGGAATACTCCCTGGTGGACTACAACCGTGCCGGCGTGCCGTTGCTGGAATGCGTTTCCGAACCCGACATCCGCAGCGCGGAGGAGGCACAGGCCTATTTGACGGAGCTGCGGGCGATCGTCCTTGCCCTCGGGATCAGCGACGCAAAGCTTGAAGAGGGATCGATGCGGTGTGACGCCAACGTCAGCATCCGTCCCGCGCCCCGCGCGGGCAATGCCCACGACCCCGGCGAACCGTACGGCACGCGTGCGGAGATCAAGAACATGAACTCCGTCCGCTCGTTGGGTCGTGCGATCAACTTCGAGATCACCCGTCAGATCGACGTCTGTGAATCCGGCGGCGACGTCATCCAGGAAACCCGCCACTGGAACGAGGACGCCGGCACCACCTCGACCCTGCGTCGCAAGGAGACATTGGACGACTACCGCTATTTTCCCGACCCCGACCTGGTCGAGGTCGCCCCCACCCCCGCCTGGATCGAGGAGATCCGCGCCACTCTCCCCGAGTTGCCGACCGCGACACGACACCGCTTGGTCAGCGACTACGCCCTGTCCCACGCTGACGCGGTCACCCTGTATGACTCCGGACTGGTCGCGCTGCTGGACGCCACCGTCAGCGAAGGCGGCGACGCGGCAGATGCTGCCAGATGGCTGGCCAATGAGATCTCGGCCTGGCAGAACGAAACCGGGGAACCAGCCGTGGAACGGCTGTCCGGCGCCCACCTGGCCCAGCTGCTCAGCCTGGTCGCCGACGGCACGCTGGCCACGGGCGGTGCCCGCAAGGTCCTGGCCGACGTGATGGCGGGCAAGGGCACGCCGGCCGAGCTGGCCCAGTCTCACGCCCAGGTCTCTGATGAGGACCAGATCGCGGCGGTCATCGACCAGGTCATCGCGGAGCAGGCCGACGCCGCCCAGAAGGTTCGCGACGGCAACACCAAGGCCATGGGAGCCCTGGTCGGTGGGGTCATGCGCGCGACCCAAGGCAAAGCCAATCCCGGTGTGGTCAACAAGCTGCTGGCAGAAAAGTTGACCACCGAGTAGTGGCCACGGGTGGAACGACGCTCAACCACCACCTCAGGAGAGCTGTCATGAGCAACGAAGAACGCTTCTATGAGATCCTCGACGACTTCGACACCTGCATACTGACCACGTTCAAGGCCGATGGGATGCCAAATGGTCGTCCCATGAACATGGCCGGTCGTGAGGGGGACGTGTTGTGGTTTGTCGCCGACATGGACTCCCGCAAGGTCGAGGAGGTCATCTCCGGCGATCCCGCCATCGTGACCTGCCAGTCCTCGACAGAATGGATCGCTGCCACAGGCGAGGTGACCTTGAACCGTGATCGGGCGAAGATCGATGACCTGTGGTCAGAGCCCATGCGGGCCTGGTTCCCCGACGGACCAGATGCCCCCGGGATCGTCGCACTTCGTGTCGACCTGTTCAGCGGCGAATATTGGTCGGTGTCCGGTGGTGACCTGGTGTCGTTTGCCTTCGGGGTGGCCAAGAGCATGATCACCCGGGAACGGATCGACCCGGACAAAGAAGGCGATCATGGAGAAGTCCGCCTGTGACCAAGTTGGGCCGTTCTTCGACGAGCAAGTTCGTCCACTCTGGGCCGACCACGGGTAGCGTTGGTCCTGCTTAGCGTTCAGGCTGTGCGGTCACTGGGCACCCTGAACGCCACGTACGTCGACCTTAGGATCATCTGGCCGCGATGAGCACCACCGATTTGAGTGATCTGACCGTTCCCACGACCGGGACGGTCCTGACGTCGGTGGCCGGGCGGGTCGACGCGGTACTGGATGCGTTCTTGGCGGACCAGGCCAGTGAACTTGCCAGCTTGGATCCCGCCCTGATTCCTGTGGCGGAAGCGGTGACCGACCTGATCACCACCGGCGGCAAGCGACTACGACCTGCCTTTGTGTGGTGGGGACACCGGGCCTCGACGAACACCCCGGATGAAGAGGTGCTGAAACCGGCCGGTGCCGTTGAACTGCTGCACACCTTCGCCCTGATCCACGACGACATCATGGACCGTTCAGCGACCAGGCGTGGTCTGCCGGCGGTCCACACCTACCTCGGTGAGCATCATCGCCGATCTGGGTTGCAAGGGGACTCGGACTGGTTCGGTGTCGGTGGCGGCATCCTGGCCGGCGACATGGTCTTTGTCTGGGCCGACATCATCTTTGAGGCAGCGCGCCTACCGCACGAGGAGATGGGCCGGGCCCGCCAGGTGTTCGCCCGTCTACGCACGGAGGTGATGGCGGGTCAGTATCTGGATCTGCGTCTGTCCGGCCTACGGCAGGCCACCGATGCGGATTCGTTGCGGGTCTCGTTGTTGAAAAGTGGTCGCTATACCGTCACACGCCCCCTGCAGATGGGCGCGGCGTTCGGGACACCCAGCCCATCGTTGGATGCCGCACTCGTCGCATTCGGTGACGCGATCGGCGTGGCTTTTCAACTGCGCGATGACGTGCTGGGCCTGGTCGGCAATCCGGACAGCACCGGCAAAGGGGCGTTGGAAGACGTTCGGGAAGGCAAACAGACGTTGTTGATGTTGCGAGCCCGCGACTTGGCGGGCCCTGCAGAGCGCAAGGTCCTGAGCCAGGTGCTCGGTGATCCGAACGCAACTGTCGACGATGTCGACGCCGTGCGGCAGATCGTGGTCGAAACCGGTGCCCTGGCCGACGTCGAACGACGGATCGCCCGGTTACGTGCCCAGGCAGAAGGCGCCGTGACCACGCTGAGCGAATCGGTCAGATGCGCGCTGTTGGAACTGGCCTCAGAGGCGATCGACCGACGCACATGACGGCTGGCAAGGTTGTGATTGTCGGCGCCGGGCTGGGGGGGTTGTCTGCAGCGATCCGTTCGTCAGCGGCCGGCCACCGGGTCACCGTGGTGGAACGCACTGACATTCCTGGCGGGCGGGCTGGACGGTATCGCGACCAAGGTTTCAGTCACGACACCGGTCCCACGGTGTTGACCATGCCTACACTGATCGAGGAGCTGTTCGCGCTGCACGGCGAGCAGATGGGCGATCATCTGCAGCTGGAACGTATCGACCCTGCTTATCGTGCCGTCTTCCACGACGGTGTCGTGGTCAACATCCGCGGGTCAGTCGATGCGATGCGCGAAGAGATCCGTGGCTTTGCCGGACCGAAAGAGGCGGATCGTTTTGTCGTCTTCGCCGATCATCTGCGACGGCTCTATGAGGCTGAATACGACACCTTCATCAACGCGAACTTCGATTCGCTGCTGGACCTGGCCAGGCCGGCCAAAATGTTCGAACTGCTCCGTCTGGGGGGGTTTCGGCGGGTCCACAACTTGGTGGCCTCCCACCTGACCGACTGGCGGTTGCAGCGCCTGTTCACCTTCCAATCGATGTATGCAGGCATGAGCCCGTATGAGGCGTTGGGGGTCTATGCCGTCATTGCCTACATGGACTCCATCGCCGGCGTCTATTTCCCCAAGGGAGGGATCTTCGCGGCCAGCCAGGCGCTGGCTGACCTGGCCACCCGGCATGGGGTGCAGATTCGCTACGGCGCACAGGTCGAACGGGTCACCGGCGCCGGGCGCCGGGCCACAGGGGTGGAACTGACCGACGGCGAGATCATCGACGCCGACGTGGTGGTGTTGAATCCTGATCTGCCCGTGGCCTACGACACGCTTTTGCCGCCCCGCGCGAAGCCGCGTCGGATTGACCGGCTGACGTACTCACCCTCCTGCGTCGTGATTCACCTGGGACTGGACCGCAAACTGTTGGATGCAGGGCATCACAACATCCATTTCGCCGCGGACTACCAAGGGTCATTCGATGACATCCTGGGCGGACGGATGCAACGCGACCCGTCGTGGTTCCTGACCGTCCCCACGGTCGCCGAACCCGACATGGCCCCCCCGGGTGGTGACGTCGCCTTCGTGTTGATCCCCGCGCCCAACCTGACGGGTGACCCGATCAACTGGGTTGCCCAGGCTCCGCGTGAGCTTGAGGCAACCATCCAACGGATGGAAGATGCCAAATACGGGCCTGTCCGTGACTCGATCGTCACCAGCCGAGTCGTCACCCCCAAGGATTGGGCTGACCAGGGCATGGCCGCCGGAACCCCCTTTGCGGCCTCCCACCATTTCAATCAGACGGGTCCATTCCGTCCGGCCAACGTCGCCCCAGAACTCGATGGTGTGGTGTTCGTCGGCTCGTCGACAACCCCGGGGGTCGGCGTGCCGATGGTGATCGTGTCCGGTGGGCTGGCTGCCGCACGGGTCGAACAACAGCTGCGGCACAGGGCATGAGATCCGAGCCGCCCCCAGGGGTGGCGGTCGGTTATGTCCACCCGACCGCGTCAAGTGTGATCGTCGATGAGTTCCTGGCCAGCCGCGGCGGGGCGCAGGTTGACCTGACCGCCTCATACGAGCTGTGTCGTCGCATCAATGCCGCTCATGGCCGCACCTACTACCTGGCCACCAGGTTGTTGCCGGCTGCCAAACGTCCACACGTACATGCGCTGTACGCCTTCGCTCGCTATGCCGACGACCTGGTTGATCACCTGGGGCTTGACTGGTCCGCACTCCAGCGACGTCATGAACTGGAGGCATGGACGAAGAACTTCCTTTCCGACCTGGACGCAGGGAGTACCGCTGACCCCGTGTGCAAGGCCGTGATTCACACCATCACAAGCTTGGGCATCGATCATGCCGACGTGCAGGCCTTCCTTCGGTCGATGGCAATGGACCTCACGGTCACCCGGTATGACACCTATGACGATCTGTACGACTACGTCCACGGGTCGGCTGCGGTGATCGGGACGATGATGTTGCCGATCCTGCAGCCGATCACACCGCAGGCTCGTCAACCCGCGATGGACCTGGGCGTCGCGTTTCAATTGACGAACTTCATACGCGACGTGGGTGAGGACTTCGAGCGTTCCCGTGTCTACCTGCCGCAGGAGGACTTTCGTCGGTTCGGGGTGACCGACGCCGATCTGGCGACGGGGCAGGTCAGTCCGAACCTTCGTCGGCTGTTGCAGTTCGAGATTGCCCGCACCCGGGCGTTGTACCGCCAGGCCGAGGCCGGCTGGTACATGCTGCCACCGGCCAGCGCCCGCAGCATCAGGACTGCTCATCATCTGTATGCAGGGATACTTGACCAGGTGGAGGCCAACGACTACGAGATATTTGCCCTCCGAGCGGCAACGCCGCGACGGCGCAAGGCTGCGGTCATCGCCCGCGAAGTCCTGCGCCGACCAGCCCCCAACCCCGCCTGACCCACCATGGTGGACGACGTCCCAAGCGCCTCACAAGACGATACGGCAAAACGCAAATCTGACCATCTGCGGATCACCCTGGAGGCCGACGTCGATCATGTGGGCATCACGACCGGTCTGGAACAGCTGCGCCTGAACGCCCGGGCGCTGCCCGGCCGAGACCTGGGGCAGGTTGATCTTGCCACCACCGTCTTTGGTCACCGCCTGGCCGCCCCCGTGTTGATCAGCTGCATGACCGGGGGAACCTCGAAGGCCGGCCAGGTCAACCGGGCTCTTGCGGCCGCGGCTGCCCATCACGGCATCGCCTTGGGACTTGGTTCGGGGCGCGTCTTGTTGCAAGACGGTGACCCCACATCGTTTGCGGTTCGCGACATCGCCCCTGACATTCTTCTCTTGGCAAATCTCGGTGCGGTGCAACTGCCACAGGTCGGGACGAAAGGGTGTAGGGAGCTCATACGTCGGACGAAAGCCGACGGGTTGGTACTGCACCTGAACGCTGTCCAAGAGGCGGTCCAACCGGGAGGGGACACCGCCTTCGCGGGACTCAGCACACAGATCGCCGAGGTCGTCACCGCGCTGGACTGCCCCGTGCTGGTCAAAGAGGTGGGGTTCGGACTTTCCCTGCAGGACGTTGTTGCGCTTGTCGACGCCGGTGTGGCGGGCATCGATGTCGCGGGTGCCGGTGGAACCAACTGGGCGACGGTGGAAGGTCACCGGGACGACCGAGCGGGCGCCCTGGCCCGGGCCTTTGAGGGTTGGGGTTGGTCGACTGTCGAGTCACTTTCCTCGGCTGTGTCTCACACACCTGATGACGTGGTCGTGATCGCCTCCGGCGGTCTACGCGACGGTGTGGACGCGGTCAAGTGTTTGTCCTTGGGCGCAGAGTTGGTCGGGTTCGGACGTCGAGTGTTGGCTGCCGCAACCAACGGCCCACCGCAGGCGATCGCGGAGTTGGAGGTCCTGATCGAACAGATGCGTATCGCAACATGGGCGGTCGGCGCCCCAGGGATCACCGCTTTGAACCACAGCCACGTACGCCAGGCGTAACACGCACTGGCCACAAAAGCAGACCGACACACCGTTGCATAGGGAGGGGGCGGGAACCCGCCCTACGCATGGTGTGTCGAAGTAGGTCTGAATTGCTGGCCGCACAGGAACCATTCCCCTGTCCCGCGGTGGTTGTAACGTAGCAGGGCTGGCAGAGGCGTCCATGTGCCATCCGGCCGATGGCTTTGCGACTAAAACGGCCGCGAAGTTGAACTGGGCGGCGCAAAGGCGCACACTGTGACCAATGCTGATCGCGGTGATTCTCGTAGTAGGCCGGGCGTCTGACCCTGCCGTGCGCGAGTAGTACCCGCTCACCAGCACATACGGATCAGACGCGACCTCCCCAGGCGGGAGGTCGTCGGCGTTCACGGGCAAGTACATTCCAGAGACTATGACATGAAGATCGGGAGATGAGTGGCATGCAGATGACCGGAGCCCAAGCAGTCATCAAGTCGTTGGAGCGTGCCGGCGTAGAAGTCGTCTTTGGTCATCCAGGTGGTGCCATCCTCCCGGCCTACGATCCCATGTTGGACTCGCCGATCCGCCACATCCTGGCCCGACATGAGCAGGGTGCCGGCCACATGGCCGAGGGGTATGCGCAGGCAACCGGACGGGTTGGGGTCGCCATCGCGACCTCAGGTCCCGGAGGGACCAATCTGGTCACGCCGTTGGCCAATGCCCTGATGGACTCAATTCCGATCGTGGTCATCACCGGCCAGGTGGCCACGACCGCGGTGGGTGGGGACGCGTTCCAAGAGGCGGACATCACCGGTATCACCATGCCCGTGACCAAGCACAACGAGATGGTCCACACACCTGACCGTGTTCCCGGCGCCATCGCCGAGGCATTCCACATTGCTTCGACCGGCCGCAAGGGACCGGTCCTGGTCGACATCCCCAAAGATGTGTTGGCCCAGACCCTGACTTCGTTCGATTGGCCCGAAAAGGTGAGCTTGCCCGGGTACAAACCGACGGTACGTGGCCACTCCAAAATGGTCCGTGAGGCGGTGGATGTGATCCTTGGGGCGCGACAACCGGTGGTCTATGCGGGGGGCGGGATCCTGGCCTCAGGCGCCGAGGCGGTATTGCGTCAGTTCGCCGAAGCGCTGAACCTGCCGGTGGTGACCACCCTGATGGCACGCGGGGCGTTTCCTGACACCCACCCCCAACACTTGGGCATGCCGGGCATGCATGGGCACTGGACTGCGGTGACGGCGCTGCAGAAAGCCGACCTGCTGATCGCCCTGGGAACCCGATTCGACGACAGGGTCACCGGTAAGTTGGCCGATTTCGCGCCCGACGCACAGGTGGTTCACGTCGACATCGATCCGGCCGAGATCGGTAAGAACAAAGACGTCGCGGTGCCCATCGTCGGCGACGTCGCCACGGTCGTGGGCCAGATGATGGAAGTCTTGACCAAGCATGACGGATCACCTCGCCCCGATCTGTCGAACTGGTGGGACACGTTGCACGGTTGGCTGGCCGACCATCCCCTGTCCCACGAACAAGACCCGGACGGTCCGCTGAAACCGCAGACGGTGGTGAAGGCCCTGGACGCTGCACGGGCGGCAGACTCGATCATCGTGACCGGTGTCGGTCAGCACCAGATGTGGGCCAGTCAATTGATTTCCTATGACCGCCCGCGCAGTTGGATCAACTCCGGAGGGCTTGGGACGATGGGGTACGGGGTGCCCGCCGCGATCGGTGCCAAGGTTGGCCGTCCAGATGCCCAGGTGATCCTGATCGACGGCGACGGGTCGTTCCAGATGACCCTGCAGGAACTGGCCACCGCCCGGACCGAAGGGATTCCAGTCGTCTTCACCGTGCTGAACAACGGGGTCCTGGGCATGGTCCGGCAGTGGCAGGAACTGTTCTATGACCGGCGGTTCAGCCAGATCGAGCTGTCTGTGGACGTGCCGGACCTGGTGAAACTGGCCGAGGCGTTCGGCTGCCAGGGGTTTCGGGTCGAGAAGGTCAGCGAACTGGAGCCAACCATCGAAAAGGCGCTGGCGGTTCGTGACGTGCCGGTGGTCATCGACTTCCGTGTCGACCCCGAGGAGAAGGTCTTCCCGATGGTCCCGGCGGGGCAGTCCAACGACTCCATCATCGAAAACATGGACCAGTGGTGGGCCCGTAAGGCCGCCGCCGAACGTGGCGAGAGCGACGATCTGACCTCCGCCGGCCCACCCAGCTAAGGATTTTCCATGGCAAAGCACACGTTGAGCGTTCTGGTCGAGAACCGGCCCGGCGTCTTGGCCCGCGTTGCGGGCTTGTTCAGCCGGCGCGGGTTCAACATCGACTCGCTGGCTGTCGGACCGACCGAGGTGGACGACGTCAGCCGCATGACCATCGTGGTCGACGCGGCAGCCCAACCGCTGGAACAGGTGACCAAACAACTGAACAAGCTGGTCAACGTGCTGAAGATCGTCGAGTTGGACTACGAGGCCTCTGTCCATCGCGAGCTGTGGCTGATCAAGGTCAGCGCCGATCCGTCGGTGCGCGCGCAGGTCATCGAGATCGCCGATGTCTTCCGCGCGAAGATCGTTGACGTCGACCACGACTCGGTGGTTCTTGAGGTCACCGGCTCGACCGACAAGCTTGAGGCAATCGTCAGGCTGCTGAGCCCCTACGGCGTGCGAGAGCTGGTCCGATCGGGCCTGATCGCGGTCGGTCGGGGCGCCAAGAGCATCACCGAAGGACGTGCCCTGCGTCTGGAACGCTCGGCCTAATCGGCAGGATCCTAGGTTCACCACCAACTCCAAGGAACAACCATGCCAGCAAAAACACCGCGCACCTCCGGTGCCGAGTCACCGCGCACCTCCGGTGCGACCATGTACTACGACGATGACGCCGACCTCGACCTGCTGGAGGGGAAAACGGTCGCCATCATCGGCTACGGGTCCCAGGGTCATGCCCATGCCCGCAACCTGGCCGAGAGCGGGGTCCAGGTCGTCGTCGGCCTGTACGAGGGATCACGCAGTCGCCAGGACGCCCAAGAGGCGGGCCTTGACGTCGCCACCGTCGCCGACGCCGCCAAGCAGGCCGACATCATCATGATCCTGGTTCCAGACCAGACCCAGTCGAAGCTGTACCACGACGACATCGC
>JBBSNE010000043.1:0-12064 GCA_038232815.1 Euzebyales bacterium
ACGCCCAAACGATGTCCTCCCCGCCCGACTACGCCGCCAGCGCGCCGGCCAAGGACACCGGAAATCAAGGATTCGACCGCACCCCTCCCTATTCACTGCCGGCCGAGATCAGCGTGCTCGGCAGCATGTTGCTGAGTTCTGATGCCATCGCTGAAGTGTCGGAGCTGGTCAAACCCGAGGACTTCTACCGTGGGGCGCACCGAACCATGTTCGAAGCGATGCGGGACCTGTATGACCGCGGTGAACCGGTGGATTCAGTCACCCTGGCCGATGAGTTGCAGCACCGCGGGAAACTGGAGGACGTCGGCGGTCCGCTGGCCATCACCGACATCTCCGCACAGGTGCCGACCCCGGCCAACGCCGTGTACTACGCGCGCATCGTCAATGACCGGGCGTTGAAACGACGCCTGATCCAGGCCGGCAGTTCGTTGACCAAGCTCGGCTTTGATAATGAGACAAGCGGGGCAGACGCGGTGGACACCGCCGAGGCAGTGGTGTTCGAACTGGCCAACAACCAACGCGGCGGGGATTTTGTCCCCATGCGCGACCTGCTGTTGGAAGCCTTCGATCTGATCGAGAAACTGCACGATTCCGACTCCACGATCACCGGTCTGGAAACGGGGTTCACCGACTTCGACGAATTGACCTCCGGACTGCAACCCGGCCAGTTGATCATCCTGGCGGCCCGCCCCGCCATGGGTAAGTCGACGTTGGTCACCAACATGATCAGCCATGTGACCGCATCGCAGCGCAAGCCCGCCATCATCTTCAGCCTGGAGATGAGCCAGATGGAGATCATCAACCGGATGCTGTCTGCCGAGGCACGGATTGACTCTGACCGGATGCGGACCGGCCAGTTGAAGGCCGACGACTGGCCCAAGCTGTCAAAGGCGATGGGCAAGTTGGCGGAGGCCCCGCTGTTCATCGACGACACCCCGGGGATCACGATGATGGAGATCCGTTCGAAGTGTCGGCGTCTGCATCAACGACACGGCCTGTCGCTGGTCGTCGTGGACTACCTCCAATTGATGGAATCCCACACCCGCAGCGACGGCCGGGTCCAAGAGGTCGCGGAGTTCTCCCGCGGCATGAAGGTGTTGGCGAAAGAACTGGGTTGCCCGGTGGTCGCCCTGTCACAGCTGTCCCGCAAACCTGAGGAGCGCACCGACCGCCGCCCGTTGCTGAGCGACCTCAGAGAATCAGGCGCGATCGAACAGGACGCCGACATCGTCGCGTTCATCTACCGCGACGAGGTCTACAACCCCGACACCGAGGCCAAGGGGGAAGCCGAACTCATCGTCTCAAAACACCGTTCGGGGCGGCTTGCCACCATCCGGTTGTCCTTCCTGGGACACCATTCCAGGTTCGCGAACCTGGCTCGCACCCCCGGCCGGTTCGGCGCACCTCCCCCGCAACCGGCTCAACAGCCACAGCCGGGATCGGTCCAGCAGCAGCCGCCGGGCGCCATTTGAGCACACGTCCCATTTGATTCCAGATACCTTCGGCTGCCACCAACGCGTATCCGAGGAGTTCCATCCCCACGATGACTGCCCCCCTGTCCCTCATCCTTGCCACCGAGGCCGATTCGGCGCGCAGTGACTTCGCACGCTTCGACGTGCCGGTCTGGGTCTGGGGCGCCTTGGGTGTCACCATCGCGGTGCTGTTGTTGGTCGATCTGTTGTTGGTGCACCGCACCCCGCATGAGATCCACTTCAAAGAGGCCATCACCGAATCAGCGGTGTGGATCGCCATCGGTCTGAGCTTCGGGCTGATCGTGTTGGCCTGGCAGGGCAGTCAGGCGGCGGGGGAGTACTACGCCGGCTACCTGATCGAAAAAAGCCTGTCGATCGACAACGTGTTCGTCTGGGCGGTCATCCTGGACTTCTTCGTCGTTCCCAAGAAATACCAGTTCCGGGTGTTGTTCTGGGGTGTCTTCGGTGCCCTGGTCCTGCGGGGGATCTTCATCTTCGCCGGGGTCGCCCTGATCGAGCGTTTCGACTGGGTCTTGTACATCTTCGGCGCGTTTTTGCTGTACTCGGCCTACAAGTTGGCAGCCCACCGAGACGCAGAGATCCATCCTGAGGACAACCCGGTCCTGAAGTTCATCCGCCGGGTCATCCCCTCCACACCCGACTACCACGGACAGAAGATGTTCGTCCGTGAGAGCGGCAAGTTGCTGGCCACCCCGCTGTTCGCGGTGTTGGTGTTGGTGGAGGCCACTGACGTGGTCTTCGCCGTCGACAGTGTCCCGGCAATCCTGGCCATCTCGAGGGAACCGTTCATCGTGTTTGCCTCCAACGCCTTTGCCATCATGGGGTTGCGGGCGTTGTATTTCGCCCTGGCCGGGATGAAGGACCGCTTCCGCTATCTGGACCTGGGCCTGGCGGCGATCCTGGCCTTTGTGGGCATCAAGATGCTGATCATCGAGTTCGTCCACATCCCGATCCCCATCTCGTTGGGCGTCATCTTCATCATCTTGACCATCGCCATCGTCACCTCGCTACGGGCCGAGCGGACCGAGGAAGCCGCACCCAAGGATCCCGCACACCCCGACGAACACGTCAGCTGACGCAGGGCATCGGGGGCCGGCGCACACCGGGTCGGGCCGGCTGGTGCCTGGACCGGGGTAGGTGCCGGGGCCCCACATGGCCACGATGGTGCATCCCGCTCACATATGCGACACATCGCCCATCCGAGCAGCCTCACCCACGGGGGCTTGTGGCCTTTGGGTCGCTGGGGCGGACAAAGGTCACAAGGCGTCGGTGGGCGGGACCCGGACTTGTCACGGCCTGGAACCCTCGACCAGGTCGTGGCGTCAAACGCGTCGAGACACCCCGACACCAAAGGCCCGGCGATGACAGTCACGACATCCACTCTGACCATACGAATGCGGCTGTTCGCCGCGTCGGTGCTGATCCTGCTGCTGGTGACGGCATGCAGCGCGGACAGCGCTGACTCTGACTCCAGCGCAGAGTCGGTGGCGGCAGATGCGCCGGACCCGATGAATGACGACGCCGTGGTCGCGGTGGGCGAGGCCGCCACGCCGGACGAGGTCGCGCAGGCGGAGGACGAAGGTGCCGCGGACGGTTCGACAGATGACACCGAACAGTCCACCGATGCCCTATCGACCGAGGTGACCGCCGCCACGGGTGAACGGGTCATCAAAGAAGGGACCGTCACCATCGAGGTGGCCCCCGGCGATTACGACGCCGCGTTCGGTCAACTGGTTGCCCGCGCCCAGACACTGGGTGGCCACGTGTCCGGCACCTCCTCCTCGGTCAGCGAGGACGCCGACGGCAACCCGTTGGTGTCCGGCCAGATCACCTTGCGGGTTCCTGTGCGAACCTTCGAGGACCTGCTGACGACCGTCGGGGACGCCGGAGAGATCGTCGACCGCAATGTTGCCAGCCAGGACGTGACGGCGGAGTACACCGACCTGGAATCTCGCCGCCGCAACCTGCAGGCCCAGGAGGCGTTTTACCTGGGACTGTTGGACCAGGCGGCCACCGTGGCCGATGCCATCGCGGTGCAGCAGCAGCTTGACGACATCCAAGGACAGATCGAGCAGATCACAGGCCGGCTGAACCTGCTGACCGACCGGACGTCATTTTCCACACTGACCATCCGCATCCGAGAACGCGGCGTCGAGGCCCTGGCGGCGGAGACCCAAGCGCGACGCAGTCTGGCCCCCTACATCGATGATGCCGTGGACACCTTCATCACCACCGTCGGCGCGATCATCGTGTTCACGACCTTTGTGGCGCCGTTCTTGGTGATGGGACTGCTGGGCTATCTGGTGTGGCATCTGGCCCGGCGGGGTCGTAAGCACCCAACGGCCAACGACGGCGACCGACGCGCGTCGACCAAGGGCCCTGATCGGACTCCGGTCGCCGTCGGCAAGCGCCGCGGACGGCCTGACAGCAAGGCCACTACGCTGGAATCCGATGACTCCACAGACCTGGGCTGATGTCGGCAACTACCTGCTGCTGGCGGTCGGGGCGGCGATGTTCTTCGGTACCGGCCTGGCCCTGTTGAGCTATCGACACAACGGCGTGTTTCCTGGACAACCGTTGGACGGTGAGGGCAAACCGCAGTCTGAACCCGACGTCCGGTCGGCGTGGATCAAGATCGCCGTCGGATTGGTCCTGGGCGTGTGGGGCCTGGTCGGGTTGACATCCGGTGGGATCATCGGGTTGTGACGGCCCCGGGTCACCCGGGTTCGGCTGACACGGCGTCGGCCGGCCCGGACTCGACTGACACGCACTCGGCTGACACGGACTCGGCTGACACGGACTCGGTCGGCACGGCGTCGGGGCGGACGAGTTCAGCCGGCAGTGGGAACCAGCGCAGCTCCTCGAAATCTTCTGTGACGACCGGCCAGCCGGGATCGGTCACCGTGGGGCCGCTGGTCAGGGTCTGCCGGGCCGTGCGAAGGTGGTCAGCCAAGGTCAAGCCGTCCGGGGTGGGTGCCGGCCGGGCCTGGGTGAACCCGTACGGGCCGATCAGCAGATCGGTCAGACGTTCGATGCCCTCCTCGGTTGCCCCGCGGTGCTGCCACAGACCGGTGGTGGCCTCAAAGCGGTAGTCCGGCAGAAGCCGGGCCCCCAGTTCGGCGACCAACTCCACGGCCGACAGCACGTAGTCGAACTCCTCCTCGGTAATGAAGTAGTTGAAGTTGACGCGCACCCAGCCCGGTTTGATCCCCTCACAACCGCCCATGATCTCGCGTTCGAAGGCGTGGGAGGTGTCGATGTCGATGCCGAGCAACCGGTGGCCATAGGGTCCGGCGCAGGAACAGCCCCCGCGGGACTGGATGCCGAACAGGTCGTTCAGCAGGGCCACGACGTAGTTGTGGTGCAGGTACCGGCCGGGGCGGTCGTGGGTGATCACGAACGAGACGATCGAGAGCCGTTCACGATCGTGGTTGCCCAACACCTCGATGGCGTCATGGGCGTCCCAGCGGGAGATCGCTCGGGTGATGAAGTCATGTTCACGATCGCGGATCGCCCCGGACCCGACGGCCTCTTTCAACGCAAAGACCAGGCCCGCACGGATCGACCCGACGATGTCGGGGGTGCCCCCCTCCTCACGATGTTCGATGTCCTCGAGGTAGCGGTGTTCAGCGGGGTTGACGTAGTGCACTGTCCCCCCGCCGGGCACACCCGGAACCCGGTTGGTGAACAGACTCTTGCGGGCCACCAACAACCCGGGGGTTCCCGGCCCGCCCACGAATTTGTGAGGGCTGATCATGATCGCGTCCAGGTAGTGCTCGTCGTTCCCGTCGGCGGGTTCGACGTCGATCTGCACATAGGGCGCGGCCGCGGCGTAGTCCCACAGCGCCAACGCCCCGTGGCGGTGCAGCAGACAGCTGACCGCGGCGGTGTCGCTGATGATGCCGGTGACATTGGATGCCGCGGAGAACGACCCCACCTTCAATGGCCGAGCGGCGTGCTCGATCAGCTTGGCCTCCAGATCATCAAGGTCGATCCCCCCGTCCAGATCCTCATGGATCGTGATGACGTCGGCGACCGATTCGCGCCAAGGAAGCTCGTTGGAATGATGCTCGAAAGGGCCGATGAACACGACCGGACGCTCGTTGGGGTCAATGGTCAGGCGCTCCACCCAGGGCTCGGGGACGCACAGGCCAAGGACCCGGACCAGACGGTCGATGGCCCCGGTGGAACCGGAGCCGCAGAACACCACCGCGTAGTCCTCGGTCGCCCCGACGCAGCGCCGGATGATCTGGCGGGCGTCCTCCCGAAAACGGGTGGTCTGCAGCCCGGTGCCGGACGATTCGGTGTGGGTGTTGGCGTACTTCGGCAAGACGTGGGAACGGATGGCATCTTCGACAAAGTCCAGGGCCCGGCCCGATGCGGTGTAGTCGGCATACACCACGGGTTTTGCCCCGTAGGGCCCCATGACGACCTCGTCGGCACCGATCAGTCCCGCCCGGACACGGCGGATCAGCATCTCGGCATGGTTGTTCATGGGCTGAGGGTACGACGTGGCGGTGCACGCGCGGGCATTGGCTGGTTCCGGTCTTTCCCTCCACGTCAATTCAGCGTACGGTCACGACGGGTCGTTTCTGTCTTGCTGGAGGTCGGTACATGCCCCGCTATCTGGTCGTCGCCAACCTGACGCTTGGGGGTCAGGCACTGCTGGAGGTCTTGCAGGACCGGGTTGCGACCGGCGACGCCCGCCTGCACGTGCTGGTGCCCGCGTCACATTCTCCTGATGGGTGGGGCAGCCACGACGACAAGACCGACACCGATGCGGCCCGAGAGCGCCTTGACCAGGCGATGCAACGGTTCCAGTCACTCGGAGCGGTTGAGGTGACCGGACAAATCGGTACCTCACGGCCCAGCGACGTGATAGGCGATGTCCTGCGACAAAACAGCGACGATGCCTTTGATGAGATCATCTTGTCGACACTTCCTGCCGGCCCCTCCCGGTGGCTGGCCATGGATCTGCCAAACAAAATTCGTCGCTCACATGATGTCCCCCTGACCCATGTGGAGGCCCGTGGGGACTGACTCAGGGACGGTCGGGCGGTGGCGTGTCGGCCGGATTGGCGCCCCGTTGACCCAAGGGCTGTGGGGGGCCCGTGGTGGTATCGGATGCGGTCTGTCGTTCGGTTTCGGCGTTGATCTCGGCCCCGATGAGCACGATCATCGTGGACAACTGCAACCACAACATCAAGACCACGACCCCGGCCAGCGAACCGTAGGTCTGGTTGTAGCTGCCGAATCTGTCCACGAAGAAGGAGAACGCGGCCGATGCCACCAGCCACAGCACCACCGCGACCGCCGCACCCGGGGTGATCCACTGCCACCTCGCATCATCTCGGTCTGGCGCGACCCGGTACACCACCGCCAGGGCGACGGCCAGCAGCGCTGCCAGCAGAACCCAACGGATGATGTTCACGAACAGGACCCCAATGGTGCCCAGATCGCCCGGGATGTCAGCAGGAAGGGTCAACAAGCCCGCGACCACCAGCAGGAACACGATGGCCCCAAAGGTCATCAACAACGCCAAGGCCTTGTTCTTGACAAAGCCCCGTTCGTTGTCCTCGTCATAGGCGACGTTCAGGGCGTTGATCAACATGCTCATGCCGCCCGAGGCGCTCCACAGCGCGACCAGGATGCTGAGGATGGCGGCGACGCCCAGGGCCCCGTTGTCTGCGGCGGCCAGATCTTGCAGTTGACCGGTGATCAGCGAGGCCGCGTCGGACGGCAAGATGTCCTGGATGGTCCGGGCCTGGCGCGCCACCGTCTCGGGGTCGGCGACCAACCCGTAGATCGAGATGCCGGCGATCATCAACGGGAACAACGACAGCAACGCGGCGAACGCCACCGCAGCCGCCAGGACCGGGACCTTGTCGCGCTTGATCTCCTCTTTCACCCGCAGCAGGATGGCCTTCCAGCCGGGCTTGGGGATGTCGGTCGGACTGGTGGAGTGGTGGCCGCGCGGTCCTGCGCTGTCCGGTCCGTCGTCAGCCGGTGCGGTGGCGTCTGATCGCATCTCCCGATTCACGTCGCCGTCCGGGGTGTGAAGCCTGGCCCCGGCCTCACCAGACCCTCCGACCGATGCCCCCGGTGGGCGGCCACGAAACGCGGTCAGGGCCCCGATGCCCGCCAAGGCCATCACCAACCACTTGAACAGTCGATCCATCCGTTTGCTCCTTTAGACCAGCTCAGGCGGTGCCGTACAGTCGGGCGCCGGCATCGCCCAGCCTGTTTGCCAATACGACCGTACCCGGCGCTTTCCATCACCTCTGCCACAGCCGGTTGCCGCCCACGCATTGACCAATTTCGATTGCCCCAAACGTTCCTGGGCTGGTCAATCCGTGCAAGGCGACACGCTGACATGCGCCTATCCCGCCCCGCCCCGATCTTGTTGATCTGTGATGGTCAATTGGTGCGTTTGATTGGGTGCCGTGACGTGATTGCACGGGCAGTCTCTGGCCCTCAGTCGCCCCCCCACAAGGAGTCATCGATGTCCACGTCCCCTGCCGCCGCTGCCGGAACCTTCGACCTGGCCGGTCAGACCATCAACCGCATGGGCTACGGCGCCATGCGCATCACCGGCAAGGGGATCTGGGGTCCGCCGGCGGACCACGACCGCTCCATTCAGGTCCTACGCACGGCCGTCGACCTGGGCGTCAACTTCATCGACACGGCCGACTCCTACGGTCCATTTGTCAGCGAGGACCTGATCCGCGAAGCGCTGCATCCCTACGACGACGTCGTGATCGCCACCAAGGGCGGGCTGACCCGGACCGGTCCGGAGGAGTGGATTCCCGTCGGCCGCCCGGCCTACCTCCACCAGTGTGTCGAGATGAGCCTGCGCCGCCTGGACGTCGACACCATCGACCTGTACCAACTGCACCGCATCGACCCCGAGGTCCCCGCCGAGGAGCAGATCGGCAAGCTGGCCGAACTCAAGCAGGCCGGCAAGATCCGTGCCATCGGGCTGTCCGAGGTCTCCGTCGAGGAGTTGCAGGCCGCCCAGAAGGAGGCCGAGATCGTGTCGGTGCAAAACCTCTACAACCTGTCCACCCGGCAGTCACAGGAACTGCTGAACCACTGCGATGACAACGCCATCGCCTTCATCCCCTGGTTCCCGATCGCGGCAGCAGAACTGGCCGAGGGCAGCGGGGCCCTGGCCGACGTCGCGGAGGAGACCGGGGCCACGCCGGCGCAGGTGTCCTTGGCGTGGTTGTTGGCGGTCTCTGACGTGATGCTGCCGATCCCCGGTACATCCTCACCGGACCATTTGGAAAAGAACGTCAAGGCCGCCGAAGTCGAGCTGTCCGAAGATCAGGTCACGCGTCTGACCGCGATGAGCAGCTAGCCCGCTTCCGGGTCGGCTGCGGTAGACAATCGTACGCCGACCGGAATACCGCGGGCAGCGCAGGCCTTGACCGGGGTGCCCGAACGCCTACCCCTGGACGACTGCGATGACCCTGACCCTCGGTAACGGCCCCTTGGCGGCCGGCGCGCCTTCGACCGTCAATTATCGCGTTGACGGCCCGGCGCACAAGATCTTGTTCAGCGACTTCCCGCGCCGGGTCCGGGCGACGTTTGCCGGCCGGACGGTGCTGGACACGACCCAGGGGCGGTTGTTGCATGAAAGCAACATCCTGCCGATGTTGTACGTCCCGACGAAGGATGTCGATCAGGATCTGCTGGTGGCCACCGACCAGTCGACCCACTGCCCGTTCAAGGGCGACGCGTCGTACTGGTCGATTGTGGTGAACGATCGAACGGCGGACAACGCTGTCTGGGGCTACCCCGATCCCAACGACGACGCAGGTTGGTTGAAGGATCATCAGGCGTTCTACTGGGCCAAGTTGGATGCCTGGTTCGACGAGGACGAGCAGGTGGAGGGGCACCTGCGCGACCCGTATCACCGGGTTGATGCGCGGTCCAGCAGCCGACATGTGCGGGTGCAGGCGGGCGGGACGGTGGTGGCCGAATCCACCCGGCCGGTTGTGGTCAGCGAGACGGGTCTGCCCAACCGCTTCTACCTGCCGACGGCCGACGTCGAAACCACGTTGCTGACCTCCTCCACGACCCGGACCCACTGCCCGTACAAGGGCTGGGCCAGCTACTGGTCGTTTCGTGACGGGGCGGCGGACGTGGCCTGGAGTTATGAGGATCCCTTCAGCGACGCGGCCAAGGCCGCCGGTCACCTGTGCTTTGCGGGCGACGACATCACCACCGAGGTGGACGGCGAGGTTGTCGACGGCTGAGTCCAGCCCGGGTCGGTCGTGGGCCGGGTCGGTAGTGGCTGGCCAGGTCATCACCGGCTAGGTCGCCCTTGGCCGCCCCGCCCCGCCCCGCCACCGCCACCGCCACCGCCCCTGCCGGACACTCAGCCCAGTGAACCACCTGTCAGGTCTGGTCATTCGACGTGCCTGGGCCTGTGACCAGGAGGTTTGTGGACACTCGGGTCCACGACTCCCGGGAAAACCGCCCGGGAGTGGGCCGAATGTCCGCGCTGCGTGGCCTTGACCTTCTGAACCGCCGTCACCCCTCGTTCACCAAGCATCGTTATCGTCGGACCGATGCCAGACCCCGACGCCTCAACTCCCCGCCTACAACGTCGGCTGGGTCTGGCCGACGCGGTGGTGATCGGGGCGGGTTCGATGATCGGCGCTGGCGTGTTCGCCGCTTGGTCGCCGGCCGCAACCGCCGCCGGTGGCGCGCTATTGCTGGGCCTGCTGGTCGCCGGGCTGGTTGCGATGTGCAACGCCACGTCCTCAGCCCAACTGGCGGCGATCCACCCGGAGTCCGGCGGAACCTACGTCTACGGCCGCGAACAGTTGGGGCCCGCGTGGGGCCATCTGGCCGGCTGGGGGTTCGTGGTCGGAAAAACCGCGTCCTGCGCGGCGATGGCGTTGACGGTCGGGGCCTACCTATGGCCGGCGCAGACCCGGTTGGTCGGGGTGGCGGCGGTCGTTGTGATCGTCATGGTGAATCTGCAGGGGATCACCCGGACGGCAGCCATCACGCGGGTGCTGTTGGCTGTCTCGTTGCTGGCAATAGCCGCGGTGGTGGTCGCCGGGTGGATGGTCCCGGACGCGTCGATCACAGCGATTGATGTGTCAGGCGCCACGCCCTATCAAGTCCTGCAGGCCGGCGGGTTGTTGTTCTTCGCCTTCGCGGGATATGCCCGGATCGCCACCATGGGGGAGGAGGTCCGCGACCCGTCCGTCACGATCCCCAAGGCCATCCCTCGTGCCCTGCTGGGAGTGCTGGCCCTGTATGCCGTAGTCGGGTTGACCGCCTTGGCGGCGGTCGGTGCCGATGTGTTGGCCGGGTCCGCCGCCCCGCTGGCGCGCGTGGTCGAGGCATCGAACCTGTCGGCACTGCGCCCCGTGGTCGGCATCGGGGCGGGCATCGCCGCCTTGGGCGTGCTGCTGAACCTGTTGGCCGGGGTGTCACGCACGATGCTGGCGATGGCCCGGCGGGGCGAATTGCCTGCGGTACTGGCCAGGATCGATGCCCGCCGGTCCGTGCCACACGTGGCCGAGCTGGTCGAGGGATTGATTGTCATCGTGCTGGTGATGACCATCGACCTGCGCGGTGCCATCGGCCTGTCCGGCGTGGCGGTGTTGACCTACTACGCCATCACCAATGCGGCGGCGCTGACGCTGACCTCGCAGCAGCGGCGCTGGCCCCGAGCGGTGGCGGTGCTGGGGCTGATCGGCTGTGTCGTGATGGCCCTGAGCCTGCCCCCGACCGCCCTTGGAATCGGGGCGGTCGTCTTGGGGTTGGGCGTGGTGGTCCGTCTGTTGTCACGGCCAGGGCGGTAGGGCGTCGGCTGGGCGGGTCCAGGATCTTCTCCTCACACTCGCTGGCAAGGTCGATGACGGCTGGAAGGTTGTGTGCCTGTGTGGATAGCAGTCCCCATGGTCAAAAGATGCCGTCCGTACGATCCCCGTTCGTGGTGGGTGTCCTGTCCGGCGTCCAGCGGGAATCGCTGACAGCCTACGGTGGGCACTAACCGCCCAGTTGCCCCGGCAGAAGGTGAGAAGCAATGACCACTGGTTCATGGGCGGGTTGGTTGAAAAAGATGCGTCGCCACGGCGCAGACCCGTTGGGAGCGGTTGCCCGCGACCTGGCCGAACGGCGTGCAACGAGCGCAGTGCAGTCCGCCAACGCCGCGCAACCCGGGCCCGATTGGACGCTCCCTTTGGGCGCCGGCGGCGGGCGGACGGTGGAGGGAACGCCCCGCGGTGGGCAGACCACCCTGGTGGTTCCCGAGGGCGCGCTGGTTACGACCTGGGCGCTGGGGGTCGACCAGCCGATTGCTGAGCGCCGCGGTGAGTTGACGTCGGGCGCTGTCGCTGAGTCCCCGGACGGCGCCCTTGCGAGGTTCGATGGCAGTCGGCTTGAGGTGTGGCCGACCGGTCACGGTGTGCCGCAGCTGTCAGACGTCCCTCCCAGCCCGCTTCGGACTGCGTGGGAGCCAGAAGCCGCGCAGGGGTATTTCCACCTTGACGTCTGGCCACAGGTCCTGGGATTTGATGGTGAGGAGGCCCTGGTAACCGTCACGG
>JBBSNE010000044.1:0-12054 GCA_038232815.1 Euzebyales bacterium
GCACGATCATCCTCGGGTGGACCGCTCGGCGCGGACCGCGTCGGCTGGTGATTCTGTTAGCTCCGGACGGGAACGGGCGCGCACACTGGTATCAGATCCTCGACCATTGGCCGTTGTGCAATCTGTTCGATCTCCCGCAGCAGGTAATCGGTCAGAGTCATGCCGGCCCGGGCCGCACGCGCCGTGTCCAGACTGCCAATGCGGTGATGACCCCCTGTAGTGCCTCAAGAGTGGCGTGGTCGGTCAGAACGTTGGCTGTGAACAACGTGTCGACATGGCGAATGAACAGGGTGGGGGCGGGCAGCACAAAAGCGCCACGTCCGAGCAGTGCGTGGCGTAGTTGGGTCTGGGCGGTTCGGGTCCCCCATGGCCCGGTGGTGGCGCCGATGACGGCAACGGGTTTGTCGGTGACGTCGCCGCCCTCGGGAGCCCGGGAGAGCCAGTCGATCAGGTTCTTGGTCGAGCCCGGTAAAGACTGGTTGTACTCAGGGGTGGCGAACAACAAGGCGTCGGCGGCGCTGACTGCCGACCACAGGGAGTGGACTCCATCAGGGGCTTGGTTCTGCAGGTCCTCGTTGAACACGGGGATGTCAGCTACCTCACCGAAGACGTCCATCGTGGTGCCGGGAACATCAAGGGTAGTAGCGGCGTCCAGGATCAGTCGGTTGTACGAGGCCGCCCGGAGGCTGCCGGGGATGGCAAGGACGTGGACGGTGTCAGGCACAGGGTTAGGTGAGGTGATCATCAGGTTCCCTTCGGGTCATGAGGGGTGTTGGCATCAGGGCCTAGCAATCTGCTTCAGAGGTTGAAACCATGGCACGGTGATATGCACGATCGGGCCGATAGCCAGGGCGAAAAGCACCGTTCCGATCCCGACCGTCCCTCCCAGCGCCCAGCCGCTGGCCAGGACCGTGACCTCGATGCCGGTTCGGGCCACACGAAGGGGGACACCGCGGGCGGCAAGGCCAGTCATCAGACCGTCACGGGACCCCGCCCCAAGACCTGCGCCCAGGTACATGCCGGTCGCCACGCCGTTCAGCAGCACACCGCAGACCAGCAGCGCGACACGAGAGCCCAGCGGTCCGATGTCGGGCAGCACAGCCAGCGTGCGATCGGCCACCGCCCCGACGATCACCACGTCGGCGAGCGTGCCGATTCCAGGCCTTTGGCGCAGCGGAATCCACATGAGCAGGACGACGGCGCTGACCGCGACGATTGTGACACCGAAGGGCCAGCCCAGCCTGCGGGACAGTCCTTGATGCAACACGTCCCACGAGCCCAGACCCAGTCGGGCCTTGACAACCGCGGCGATGCTAATGCCGAACAGCAGCAGACCACCCAGAAGCTGAACACCGCGTCGGATTAACATGACACGTCATGCTATCACATTTGTATGATGCGTCATCTACTTCTGGAAGGAGTGCTGGTATGGGCAACGTCGAGTGGCTTGATTCGGTCGAGGAACGTGCTTGGCGCGGTTTCCGCCGGATGTGGATCCACCTGGACGCCCAATTGGCTCGCGACCTTGCTGCAAGCAGCGAACTGTCGATGGCCGACTACGCCGTGCTGTCCACGCTGACCGAGGTGGACGACGAACGGTGGCGGGTGACTGAGCTCGCGGCGCACATGGAGTGGTCCCAAAGCCGGCTGTCACATCATTTGGCCCGCATGCAGGACCGTGACCTGGTCAAACGCGAAACGGATCCACAGGATGCCCGTGCCGCGGTCGTCACGTTGACCAATCGAGGGCGAGAGGCCATAACGGAGGCAGCTACAGAGCACGTTGCCGCGGTACGGAAGCGGTTCATATCTGTGGCCACACGGGAGGAACTGCGGACGCTGGCTGACCTAGCCGATCGAGTCGTTGATCGCCTCTCGATACCGACGTAAGGCCTACGAAGGTGTCGAGGCGACGAACAGGTAGTTGCGGAATGCGTCCGTGACCCGGTCAGCGGGGCGCCAAGTGCCGTTGTCCCAGCATCGCATCCCGTAGCCCAGGTCCTGCAGGAACTCCACTACGTCAGCCGCTCCCGCCCCGTATTTGGCGATGTGGGGATTTTCGATCTCGAGCTGGATAGCCGGATGGTCACGGCTCAGGGTGTCAACCCCGCCTCGGAGCACTTTCAGTTCAGCGCCCTCGACATCGGCCTTGATGACGTCCACCCTGGCGATGTCCTGGTCGGCGCAGAACTGATCAAGCGTGGTCACCTCGACTGGTACCAGTCGCGAGCTGTCGAACTCGACGTTTGGTCCCGGCCCGGTGGCGCTGCCTGAAAGGTACGCACGCCCGTGTACCGGCAAGCCCCGGCGGCGGGGGACACTCAATAGGTCCTGCCCCTCCTCCTCCGCCAAGGCCAGCCCGTAGGTGGTGACGATCTCAGCTGCACCTGCCAGTTGCACCGCCAGGTCCAAGATACGGGTGGCGTCGGGCTGGGGTTCGATGCTGTACACCTTCCCGTCCGGTCCGACACGGGCGGCCAGCGCAACCGTGTACAGCCCGTACTCCGCGCCGATGTCGATGCAGACATCGCCTGGCTTGACCCAGTCGATAAGGCCAACGACCTCGTCTTCGACGAACCAAGCATGTCGTGACAGCGCCGACAGAACCCGCCCAGCCGTGGTCAAACGACGATGGGTTCCAGCAACAGGGTCGCGGGATGTGCTCATAACGCTCCGATCTGGGATGACTTGGCCTTCTGCCGCACCAACTGGCCAAAACCGATTGTCACGTCGTTGATCATGGCGTGATGATCGCAGGTCAGGGCGATGCGCGCTCACATATCGACCACCGCCCGGACGTCCATCGGACGCGTTTTTGGTCAATCGGTGCGGTCGGCGGCGGGGGCGCGGTGGGGGGCGTCCTCTGCGGCCAACAGCTCCGCCTCCCGAGCGGCGCTCAAGCCAGCCGACCGGTTGCGGTCCAGCCCCTGCTCGCGTTCCCAGGCCAGCACGTCGGCCAGCAGGTCGCGGCGGGGACGATGGGACAGGCCGGCCGCGGCGGCGGCCTTCCCCGACCTGGCCATGAACCCCGTCCAGTCCGGATCGGCGATCCACAATGGCACCGACTCCTCCCCCATGAACTGTTCGACGTCTTGGTCGACCAGCGAGTTGGGGTCCACCCGGATCACGGGGCCGGTGTGCCCGCCGACCTGGCGGGACAACTCGATCCATTCTCCTAGCGACACGATCGGACCGACGGCGTCGAAGGTCCCGGTGGTCCCCCGTTCGGCGCAATCGACCAGCCACGACGCCAGGTCTCGCACGTCCACAATCTGGGTCGCCAGGTCCGGGGCATCCGGCACCAGCATCGCCCCGTGGGGGTCCCGGGCCGCTCGGGCCACCCAGTACCCCGACCGATCGGTGTGATCGCCAGGGCCGCCGATCAGCCCCGCCCGGGCCACCAGCAACCGCTCGCCCACCACGCCGGCCGACAGTTGCTCGCAGGCGGCCTTTGCTCGACCGTACTGGTCGGGGTCGGCCTGCGGATCAGGATCGATCTCGTCGTCATCGATTGGCGCAAGCAGTTCGGCGCCTTCGTCTGCGGCCAGTTCGCTTCGCGTGGCGTAGATGCTGCCGGACGACACATACGTCCAGTGATGGGCCCGGTCGCCAAGCGCCTCAAGCGCACCACGGACCATGCCGGGCTGCCACGACACCTCGATGACGGCATCCCACTGCCGCTCAGGAACATCGTCATAGGCCCCCTCGACCAAGCGGTCGGCGGACACCAGGGTCGCCCCCTCGGCCACTTGCCCGCTCTCACCCCTCGCAAGGCAGGTCACGTTGTGGCCGCGGTCGAGTGCCTGTCGTGACAACTCACGCCCCAGCCACGCCGTCCCACCCAGAATCAAAACGTCCATGACCCGACCGTAGTCCAGCGGTAGCCAATATGCAACTAATGGGTTGCGCGTTGTGTCCGCCAGGTCGGATCGGTCACGTCGTCGTCGAAACAATAGGCCCAGATGTCGCCCGGCTCGAGCGTCGCGATCGCGGGATGGCCGCTGTCGTGGTGATGGGCGGTGGCGTGCCGGCCGGGCGAGTCGTCGCAACAACCGACGTTGCCACAGTCCAGGCAGGCACGAAGTTCGACCCACTGTTTCCCCTCCCGCTCACAAGGCATGCAGACCGTGGCGGTGCCCGACGGGATAGACGCCTGCTGCAGGTGGGCACAGTCGCCCGCGCGTTCGGTTACCACGGCGTCCACCCTGCGGCGCAGAGACGTCTCGCCCACGGTTGCCAGCACCACCTCGACGGCGATCTGCGCGACGACGATGCCGACGATGAGCAACAGCACAGCCGCTGCCGGGCCATACCCCAGGACCATTGGGACCAGCGCGACCAGGGCAGCAGCCGCGATGCGCGGACCGACGCGGCGGCGCAGGTCGATGGCGAAATGGGGGCTGACGGTGACCGCATCAAGCACTGCCGTGGCGCCCAGTGCCACCGCGACGGCTGCCACCAACAGCAGCAGGTAATGGCCATCGATCTGCTGTGAGAACGTGTCGATGACGACCATCTTCTTGCTGGCTACGCCCAACGCCGTCAACGCCATGGTCAGCGGCAGGTGGCTGTAGACCCAGATCATCTGCGCAGACGGGATCGTGGGTCGGATCAATGAGTCGGCCACGTCATCGAAGTAGGTCCACCACAACGCCGCCCCGATGATGAACGTCAACCCACCGTAGACCTGGGTCTGCAGACTCAAGCCGTGGTCGGCTAGTTCGGTCAGTGTCTTCACGAACGACTCGCCCAGCACGATGATGGTGAACAGTGCGTAGCGTTCGCGAAAACGCTCTTCGTGGGTGGGGGGAGGGTCGGCGCGGCGAGCGGCGACGAGCGGGGCGGCGAACTCGATGGCAATCGCAACTGCCCACAGCCAATACCGGGCGGGTTCCGGGACCATCAAGGACGCCAGCCAGATTGCGATGCTCATGGCGTACGCGCCCAGGTACAGGCTCGATAGACGTTTGGTGGCGTCCGTCTGGGAGCGGACCCGCATGTACATGGCCAGCAGGGGCAGGCGGGCAGCCACGTAGGCCGGGCCTCCGGAGGTCAGAACGCCGCAATATTACTGGTAATGACAACGACAAACGCTGCGCAGCCGGTGGCCGCGCAGCGCAGACTTACGTGCTATGCGTCGATGGCCTTGTTGTCGGTCTTGACCTTGATCTGGCGTGGCTTGGCGTCCTCACGGGTCGGGATGGTGACGGTCAGCACACCCTGTTCGTAGTCAGCCTCGATGTTGCCGCTGTCCAGGGACGCGCCCAGGCGGATCTGGCGGCTGTGACGGCCGGAGGGACGCTCGCGGACCAACCAGGTCACATCGTCGGTGTCCTCCGGGCTTCGTTCGACAGTGATGGTCAGGACGTTTCGTTCGACGTTGATGTCGATGTCGTCGGGTGAGATCCCGGGCAGATCGACGCGAACGACGTACTTCTCGTCTTTTTGGAACGCATCCAGTGGCATGACCCCACCCTGGCGGCTGGGGGTCTCGGTGCCGAAGAAGCGGTCAAAGGTGGTGAACGGATCCAGCGTAGACATTGGATGAACCTCCTTGGCGGACGAATGGAACACACCTCACTATATCATTAAACCTGAGTGCATCAAGCTAAGATTTTGGACCCGGTCGCAGGTTTACTCAAACCTGCGAAAGCTGTGGTGCCGGGGCGGTGGTCTCGCGGGCAATCAACTCCGCTTGAAAGACCACTTCCGTCGTGGGCAGGGGCTGGCCCCGCCCAGACTGCACACAAAGGTCCGCGATGACTCGACACATGTCGCCAACCGGTTGCCTGACCGTCGTCAGGGGCGGGTTCATGTGGGGCATCAGCAGGCTGTCGTCATAGCCGACGATGGAGAGATCGTTGGGTATCCGTAATCCCCGCATCCGGGCGGCCTGCAACACGCCCAATGCGATCAAGTCCGATGCCGCCACTATCCCCGTCACTCCCTGGTCCAGCAATGTGCCCCCGGCCCGTCGGCCGGCCCTGATCGTGTACCCGCCCTCAGACAACGGGGACGCGGTCAAAGGTGTGTCGGCTGGATCCCATTTCACTTCTGCGGTCGAGTGCATTACCCGCTCGGCCAGGGCTTTCCTCCAACCATCTGCCCGCGCCTGAGCGGCGACGTACCGCAGGTCACCTGCGGCCAGTCCGATTCTGCGATGACCCAGCCGGGTCAGATGCTCCGTAGCCAGCCGGCCGGCTTCCACGTCATCGCAGATCACACTCGCCACCCCCTCGATACCCGGCACCAGCCCATTGACCGTGATCACCGGTACGGATCGGCGCACGAGTTCATCGAAGAGGGCGTGGTCGTCCGGCGCTTCGGTGTCGCAGTGGCTGCCGGCGATGAAAACCAGAGTGGTCACGCCCATGTCCAACAACTCCTCGACATGATCGGATTCGGTAACCCCTTCAGGATGCGATGTGCACAGCATCGTCATCATCTGTGACCGTCCCAGCCGCGTCTCGATTCCCTGGGCGAAGGCGGTGAAGATCGGGTTGGTCAACTCGGGCACTAGCAACCCCACCGCCCGTGCGCGTCGGCTGCCCCGCAAGCCCGCCGGTTCCCAGCGCAATTGTCGCAGCGCGTCGGTGACCCGTAGTCGCGCCGCCTCACTGACCCCAGGCCTCTCGTTGACGACACGGCTGACCGTCGCGGTGCTGACCCCCGCCTGTCTTGCGACGTCCTTGAGCCTGGGTCGCGGCATGTGATGCAATCTAACCCTGAAATTTCTTGCAGTAAAGCTTTACGTTCTTGCAGCCAGTGCGTAGAGTTCGCCGGAAGTGTCGTGCTGCCAGACGTCTGAGGGAGAAAGCCGTGAAGCGCATTCGTGTGATGGGGATCCTGCTGTTGGTCCTTGCCCTGTTCGCCGCCGGATGTGCGGGGGATGACGACGCCGCCGGCGGCGAGGACCCGGTCGACGAAGCGACCCAGGCCGAGGACCTGGCCGCAGAAGACGCATCGGAGCAGGAAGGGTTGGAAGAACCGACGGAAGAGGGGGCGACCGAGGCGGAACCCACCGAGGCAGGAGAAGAAGCGCCGACAGAGGAAGAGCCTGCCCCCGAGGGTGAGGAAGAGGCGACCGAGGCGGTCACGCGTGCGGATGCCGACCTGGTGATCTGGGCCGATGACACCCGTGTCCAGGCACTCCAGCCGTTCGCCGATCAGTTCGGTGAGGAAAACGGCATCACCGTCGCCATGCAAGAGCTTGCCTTCGACGAGATCCGGGCACAGTTCTCCACCGCGGCACCGGCTGGGGAGGGCCCCGACATCATCATCGGTGCCCACGACTGGCTGGGTGAGCTTGTGACCAACGGTCTGGTCTCGCCCGTCGATCTGCCCAATGCTGCCGACTACGCAGAGGTGGCCATAGAGGCCTTCACCTATGAGGGTCAGTTGTACGGCGTTCCCTACGCCATCGAAAACATCGCCTTGGTCCGCAACACCGACCTGGTGCCCGACGCCCCGGCGACGTTTGAAGAGTTGGAGCAGACCGCCCTTGAGTTGCAGGACAGTGGCGACGTCGAGGTCGGGCTGGCACTCCAGACAGACACCGCTGACCCGTATCACAACTACCCGTTGTTCACCTCAACCGGTGCCAGCGTTTTTGGGGTCAACGAGGACGGCAGCTACAACCCCGACGAACTGGGCATCGACAGTCCCGAAGGCCTGGAGGCCGCAGAACTGTTCGGGCAGTGGGTGGAAAGCGGTCTGATCAACCCCTCCATCACCTACGACGTCATGGTCGAAAGCTTTGCCACCGGCAATGCGGCCTACGCCATCACCGGGCCGTGGGCCGTCTCGCAAGAGGACCCGCCAGGGTTCCAGGCGCAGGGTGTCCCCTACGCCGTCAGCCCCATCCCCTCCATCGACGGGGGCACCCCCCAGCCGTTCGTCGGCGTGCAGGGCCTGATGGTGTCGTCGTTCTCAGAACAGGGATTGTTGGCCCAGACCTTCGTCCAAGACTTCATCGGCAGCGAAGAGGTGCAGTTGGCCTTGTTCGAAGCTGGCGGGCGACCCCCCGCGCTGCTGAGTGCATTCGAGCAGGTGTCGGACAATCCCGACGTGCAAGGCTTTGGCGAATCCGGCGCCAACGGTGCCCCGCTTCCGGCCATCCCCGAGATGGGTTCGGTCTGGACCGCTTGGACTGACGCCTACGAGCTGATCTATGACCAGCAGGGCACGCCGACGGAGAACTTCGAAGCCGCCGCTGACCAGATCCGTAACCTGATCAACGAGGGTTAGCCGGTCGGGAGCAGAGCTGATGTCCACCGAGACCGATCGGGCGGCCGTTCAGCCTCCCGACGACCCCTTGGGCCAGCCCCGTGGCGGACGCAAGCGTGCTCCGCAGACCGACGAGAGTTGGTATGAGCGCCTGACCGGCAGTGGCTCCACCCTCGGGTTGTTCGTCAAACTGTCGTTGCTGGGGATCATCCTTGCCAACGCGGTGATCTTCAGTGCTCGTCTGTACATCGATCGGGCCTGGTTGCCGCTGGCAGCCATGTGGCTTGCCACGCTCGGTCTGTTGTGGCTGTACACCCGACGAGGTCACATCGCACTGAAGTTCATCGTGCCGGGCACGCTGTTCTTGCTGGTCTTCCAGATCTACCCGGTGGCCTACACCGCCTACGTCGCGTTCACCAACTTCGGCACGGGCAACGTGTTGGACAAGCCGACGGCGATCGAGCAGATCCAAGCCCAGGCCACCCGGGTCCTGCCGGATGCCACCAGGTATGGCGCCACTGCCTTCCTCAACCCCGATGACGAGGTCGCGCTGCTGTTGGAGGACCCCGACGGCGAGCAATTCTTTGGCACCACAGGGGAGTTGGTGCCCCTGGGGGATCTGGGAGAGGTGCAGACCGAGGGCGAGCAGGTTGTGGCGGTGGGTGAGTTCGAACGCCTGAACCTGGTTCAAGCGCAAGGGGCCGCCGGTGCCCTGCAGGAGTTACGCGTTCCCACCGGGGACGGCGCGATCACGCTGCAGTCACTGACCACTGCTGCCCGGGAGGAGACGACGCGGCAGTACGACGAGGAACGCGACCTCATCGTGGACACCGGCACCGGGGTTGAGTATCAACCGGTGGAGGGCAACTTTGTCAGCAATGACGGTCAGGTGCTCAGTCCCGGCTGGGTTGCCGTCACCGGACCGGGCAACTTCACCCGTGCCTTCACCTCCCCGCTGATCCGGGGGCCGTTCATCCGCGTGTTCCTGTGGAACTACGGCTTCGCCGTAGGGTCGGTCTTCTTGACCTTCTCGCTGGGCCTGGCCTTGGCCTTGGCGCTGAACGAGTCACGAATGAAGAGCAGACGAATCTATCGCAGCCTGCTGATCATCCCCTACGCGCTGCCCTCGTTCTTGACAGCTCTGGTGTGGACCGGCCTGCTGAACACGGAGTTCGGGGCGGTCAACAACATCATCGGTGCCGAATTGCCATGGCTGACCGACCCGGTGTTGGCCAAGGTCAGCATCCTGTTGGTCAACCTGTGGTTGGGATTCCCCTACATGTTCTTAGTTTGTACCGGGGCGCTGCAGGCCATCCCGAGTGACATGTTGGAGGCGGCGTCGGTCGATGGGGCTACCCCGTGGCAGAAGTTCGGTCGGATCATCCTGCCGAACCTGATGATCACGGTGGCGCCATTGTTGATCGCGTCGTTCGCGTTCAACTTCAACAACTTCAACACCGTTTACCTGGTCACCAAGGGCGGGCCTCCGATCCAGGGGGCGCAGACCCCGGCCGGCCATACCGACATCCTGGTCAGTTATGTCTACCGGATCGCCTTCGAATCCGGTCGGGGCGCGGATTATGGGTTCGCCGCCGCCATTGCGGTGCTGATCTTCATCATGGTGGCTGGGATCAGTGCCTACAGCTTCAAGTACACGAAGACATTCGAGGAGATCGCCTGATGAGCTCCACAACGGCTGGCACCCCGGTCCGGACTTCCGCGCCCCCCTTCCAACGCCCCACGAAAACCCCGTTCCGCCGCTGGTTCATCGACCTGGGCTGGCGTCACCTGGTGGGTATCGCCGCGGTGGCGTTTGCCTTGTTCCCCGTCGTGTGGGTCATCTCCGCCTCGGTCAATCCCAACAGCAGTCTGGCCGGACAGCGGATCATTCCGGCCAATCCGACCCTCAACAACTTCCGCGCGCTGTTCAACACCGACTTTTGGACCTGGTTCACCAACACCATGATCGTCGCCGGGGTCGGGGCACTGCTCACGGTTTTGCTGGCGGCCCTGGCGGCCTATGCGTTCAGCCGCCTGCGGTTCAGCGGTCGTCGCACCGGACTGCTGGGGTTGGTGCTGGTCCAGATGTTCCCCCAATTGTTGGCCTTCGTCGCGATCTACCTGATGATGATCGCCATCGGGGACGTTGCCCCCTCAATCGGGACAGGAACGTTGTCCGGGTTGATCCTGGTCTATCTGGGCGGCGCGATGGGCGTCAACACCTGGCTGATCAAGGGGTTTTTCGACACGATCCCCAAGGATCTGGACGAATCCGCGCGCGTCGACGGCGCCACCCACTGGCAGATCTACAGCCGGGTCATCATGCCCCTGGCCGCCCCGATCCTGGCCGTCGTCGGCCTGCTGGCCTTCGTCACCATCCTGAACGACTTCGTGATCGCCAACGCGGTGCTTAGTCAGAACGAGGACAGCTGGACCATGTCGATCGGACTGTTCCGCTTCATCGACGATCGTTACGGCGCCCGTTGGGGACCGTTTGCAGCCGGGGCGGTCATCGGCTCGATCCCCACCGTGGCCCTGTTCATGTACCTGCAGAAGTACATCGTGTCAGGCCTGACGCAAGGCTCGGTCAAGGGGTAATGCCAGTCGCAGCGATCTAGGCGGAGCCCGCTCGGACATGGTCGGGATCCATCGGGCACGGTCGGGGGATGGTGTCCCGCGATGGCAGCGGCTACTGCGAACCGTGACCGCAGCCCTGGTTGGCCTGGGACTGGCGGGCGGTGTGGCCAGCGCCGCCTTCTACTGACCCCGTTCGGCCCCCACGGAGACCCAGTTCGCCGCCGCCGCTGACCAGCTTGTGCCAGGAGTCCAGATCGGACAGACCGAGGTACGAAGCGTCAACGGCGCGGTGGACGCAGGGCCCAACGAACGTCGTGCGCCGCTTGAACCCAAGGTCAGCGTCCCCGCCGCCTGGGAACGAGCCACACAATTGAACTTCGACGTCGAGTGGGAGTCCTCTGATCAGATCCGTGTGGACCTCGGTGCGGTCATCGCCCGGGTCAGGCCGGGGCGGATGGACGTCGTGCGGGACGACCGCCTGATCGCCGCTGCCCTGGTCGGCCTGTGCGGGACACTCGGGGCCGGCCTGGCTGCGACAAGGTCCTGGCGGCACTCCCGGTCCACGCCGCAAAACCGGGGCGGACGCCCGCGTCTGCTGGGTGCCGCCTTCCTGCTCCCTCTCGGCTTGCTCCCCAGCGCCGTCTGGTTGCTCGTTCTTCTTGTTCTGATGAGGCTGGTCGCTCCGCCGCTAGAGCTCGCCGGCGCGGTCCTTTCTGTCGTCATCCCCTTGGCTGGGTTCTGGGTGCCGCTGGGTGCGATCGTGGCCTTCTTCCTCTGGCTGGCGACCAAAGTTGGACGCACGACGCGGCCTTCGAACGATCCTGGGCGCCGACCCCGGCGGCTAGCCTGCTACCGCCCCAAGCACGCCAGCTAGGTGGATCCGGCTCAAGTACGATCAAGAATCCACCAAGCGCGGCCGGCAGGTTACGCCCAGGGCCGACCCAGGGCCACACCTAGCGCCGTGACGGTTGTGACCACTGGCGCCGGTGGGCGTCCGCCTCTTTCACCGATCGGAACTTGTGGACGCCCCGCGGCCCGACGATCGAATGCCCGAAGAGCTCTGAGGCCCGGCCCATTTCACAGGCCGCCCGGAGCCCTTCGACGGGTGACGCAGCCCGGGCTGGATCGGGCCTGTCCTCCACTGACCGGTATTTGAAAACGGAAACGGCAGTTACTCCTCGTCCAGGTCGAATATCTCACGCAAACGCTCGGCATCGGCACGATCCCGGGGGCGGACGGTATCCCGTTTCA
>JBBSNE010000045.1:0-11942 GCA_038232815.1 Euzebyales bacterium
AACAACAGCCACACAAGCCCAACCCGGCATGTGGGGGCGGTAGGCTGCCAGGGTTATGGACCTGAAGGACAAAATTGCGCTCGTCACCGGTGGGGGTAGCGGTATCGGTGCCGCCCTGTGCCGCCGATTCACAGAGGAGGGAGCCCGCGTGGTCGTCGTCGATCTGGACGGCGACGCAGCCCAGAAGGTGGCCGACCAGGTCAACGGTACGGCCCTGACCGTCGACGTGGGTTCAGCGCAAGCCAACGCCACGATGATCGATGACGCCGAGACCGCTGTGGGTCCCATCGATCTGCTCGCCCTGAACGCGGGCATCGGTGCGGGGGGTGGGGTCGAGGCCCCCGATGACGACTGGGACCGAAGTTGGCGGGTCAACGTCATGGCCCACGTCTGGGCCGTGCGTGCCTGGTTACCGGGGGCGTTGGAACGCGGCGATGGCTACGTCTTGCACACCGCCAGCGCCGCGGGTCTGCTGACCAACATCGGGGCCGCCCCATACTCGGTCACCAAGCATGCGGTTGTGGCACTGGCGGAGTGGTTGGCAGTGACCCATGGCGACGAGGGACTGAAGGTCTCGGCACTGTGCCCCATGTTCGTCCAAACCCCCTTAGTTGAGGAGTTGCGATCGTGGCCCGGCGGCAAGGGGCTGACCGCACAAGGTGTGCTGCAGCCTGAGGAGGTTGCACAGGCCGTCGTGGAGGGTCTGGCAGACGAGCGGTTCTTGATCCTTCCGCATCCGGAGGTGGCCAAGATGGAAGCCAACCGCACGGCTGACCGGGATCGCTGGTTGGAAGGCATGCGACGGCTGCAGTCAACGGTCATGGCGGCCGAGGACTGAGGCCCTGGCCCCCTGGCGCGGGCTGGGGCAGTTACCAGTCGCCCGCCGGGACGACACGCTGTGAAAGCACATCGTCACCATGGGATTCCAGCCGGACGGCATCGCCCTCCTCCACCAGTTCACCGGTCAGGGCCTCGATGTTTTGGGTGTGTGTCACCATGACGGTCACGCCGGCGCCCTGCACCGCCTGATCGATCAAGTCCTGCCCGGCGGCCAAGATGTCGGCTTGCTCATCGGCATCGGCTGCGGCGGTCGTTGACAGCAGCGCATCGGTTTGCTGCACCGGCCCGACGTCCATTGCCTCTGCCGTCTGCAGGGTTCGACAAAAGGGACTGGCATAGACACGGGTGATGGTCAAGTTCTGTAACGCCTCACCGATGCGTTCGGCCTGGGCCACCCCCTCTGCGGACAGGTTGCGCTGTTGATCACACGACCCCCGCGCTTTCGGGTCGGCGTCGGATTGACTCTGATCGGTCAATGCATGCCGAAACAGCAGTACCTGTGGGCCTTTTTTGTCCACCGCTGACGCGGACGCCTCGTCTTCGTGGCCGACTAGTGCGAACAACACCAACAAGATTGCGGTCAGCACCAGGGCGGCGGCGGCGGTCAGCCACAACAGCCAGCGACTGGATTTACGATCCAGGTTCACGCGTGGATCCTCATAACGCCGCAGTCAGTTGCACGGGATTCTCGGTCATGTCGGCGAGGTACCGCAAGAAACCGCCCGCCTCACCCCCGTCGCAGATGCGATGGTCAAAGGCGACCGAGTAGGTGATGACCTTGCGTATTTTGATCGCCCCGCCGTGCACCCACGGCTTGTCGCTGATCTTGCCGGTACCAAGGATGGCGGCTTCGGGATGGTTGATGACCATGTCGCCACCGTCCACACCGAAGGCCCCGTAGTTGGACACGGTGAAGGTGCCACCTGCCATGTCCTTTGGGGCAAGCTTTCCCTCCCGAGCCGTGGCGGCCATGTCGTTCAGCGCTTGGGCAAGGGTGACGATGTTCATCGTGTGCGCGTTTTTGATGACCGGCACCACCAGCCCACGGTCGGTCTGGGCGGCAAAGCCAAGATGCACATCGTTGTGCAGGACGATCTCTTGGGCCTGGGTGTCCAACGACGCGTTCAGCGAAGGATACTTACGCAACGCCGCGACAACCATCCGCATGATGATTGCCAACGGGCTGACCTTGACGTCGTCCTGGGTCTGGTTCAACTGTTCACGCAGTTCCCACAGCGGGGTGGCGTCGGCCTCGACCCAGGTCACCGCTTCTGGGATCTCCTTTCTGGACCGGCTCATCTGCGCAGCGATGGTTTTGCGCATCTGGCCCATCGGGATCCGCTGTGCGGTTGCGGTCACCGGTTGCGTCGGCACTGCCTGCGACGCCGCCAACGGCTGCTCACCCTTGGGTGCCAACTGCTGGGCGTAGTCCTCAGCGGACGGCACCAGATCGGCGGCCGGACCCCCTGGGGGGGCGGCCGGGTCGACCGCCGCGTCGATGGCTGCCTCCACATCGGACCGGGTGATACGCCCGTCGGGGGCGGAACCCTGGACCGACGCCAGGTCGATACCGGCGTCCTTCGCCAGCTTGCGCACCGGCGGTTTGGCCAGCGGTCGACCGTTGCGGTTGACGACGGGTGCCTGCTGCGGCACGGGCTGTGCCGGAGGGGGCGTACCGCCGACACGCCGACGGCGCGATCCCTTTGCCCCCGAGGTGCCATAGCCGACCAGAACATTGCCCGAGCCGCCGTCAGTGTCATCTGCTTCCACGACCGGTATCTGATCCTCGATCGGGGTACTGGGCGGTGGCTCTTCAGGCGGCATCGGTGCGTCGGTATCGTCGGGCACCTCGACAGTGATCAAGGGGGTGCCGACCGCGACCTCCTCCCCCGGTTCACCATGCAGGGTCAAGACCGTTCCGGCATAGGGGGATGGCACCTCGACCACGGCTTTGGCGGTCTCGATCTCGGCAATGTTTTGGTCGATGTCGATGGTGTCACCCACCGCGACCAGCCAGGACACTACCTCACCCTCGGTCAGTCCTTCGCCAAGGTCAGGAAGCAAAAAGTCTTTGGATGCCATCAGTTTGCTGCCTCTCAGTACTCAAGCGTTGCGCCGACCGCATCAAGGATGCGGTCGACGTCGGGCAGGAAGAACTCCTCCAGCATGGCCGCCGGGTAGGGCACATCAAAGCCCCCCACGCGCAGGACTGGCGCTTCCAGGTGGTAAAAGGCCTCCTGCTGGATACGGGCGGCGACCTCGGCACCAAACCCGAGCTTGGTGGAAGCCTCGTGCACCACGACAAGCCGGCCGGTCTTCTTCACCGATTCGACGATGGTGGCGTGGTCGAACGGCGTCAGCGATCGGATGTCGATGACCTCTAGGTCCCAGCCTTCGGCAGTTGCTGCCTCAGCAGTCTCGATGCAGGTCTTGACCATCGGACCGTAGGCCGCCAACGTTGCAGTGCTCCCTTGGCGCCGCACGACACAGGTGCCGATCGGTTCGGTGCTGACCGGCAGTGTGGCGTCCTCTTTCAGCCAATAGCGGCGCTTGGGCTCAAAAAAGATCACTGGGTCGTCGCTGAAGATCGACTCGGTCAACAGCGAGTAGGCATCGCTGGGAGTCCCGGGGCTGACGACCTTCAACCCGGCGGTATGGGCGAAGTAGGCCTCAGGCGACTCGGAGTGGTGCTCGACGGCGCCAATCCCTCCCCCGAAGGGGATCCGGATGGTGATCGGAAGGGTGACTGTGCCACGCGAGCGGTTTCGCATCTTGGCGACGTGGCTGACGATCTGCTCGAACGCCGGGTAGGTGAAGCCGTCGAACTGCATCTCGATGATCGGCCGGTAGCCGTACATGGCCATGCCGATCGCGGTGCCGGCGATCCCGGACTCTGCCAACGGGGTGTCGAAACAGCGTTTGTCGCCGAACCGCTCCTGCAGCTTGTCCGATATCCGGAAGACCCCGCCCAGCGTGCCGACGTCCTCGCCGAACAACACCACCTTGTCGTCAGCTTCGAATGCGTCGTGGAGCGCCTGGTTCAGCGCTTGCGCCATGGTGATGGCCATTGCCTAAGACTCCTCATCGGTTGTGGATGACCCTGCCGCCTGCAGCTCGCGACTCAGCATCTCGCGCTGCTCGGCCAACGCGGGGATCGGGTCGACATAGACGTGCTCGAACAACTCCAAGGGGTCACCATGGGGCGCTTCGTAGATCTCCTCCCGGATGCGCGTGGCCATCTTCTCGACGTCGGCGTCAATCTGTTCTTTCAGGTCGCTGTCCAGCAGGCCCTTGGCGCGAAGAAACTTCTCGAAGCGTGCGATCGGGTCACGACGTTCCCACTCGTCCATCTCCTCAGGGGTGCGATAGCGGGTGGGGTCATCGGCGGTGGTGTGGGCCTCCATGCGGTAGGTGACCGCCTCGATCAAGGAGGGCCCTTCACCGTCGCGGGCCCGTTTGACTGCCCGGCGTGTGACGGCGTATGAGGCCAAGACGTCGTTGCCGTCACAGCGGTAGCCGGGCATGCCATAGCCGATGGCCTTGTGGGCAATGGTGGGGGCCCGAGTCTGCTCACTCAGCGGGGTCGAGATGGCGTATTGGTTGTTTTGGACGAAGAACACGCAGGGGGCGTCATAGACCGCGGCGAAGTTCAGCGCCTCGTGAGGATCACCTTCGCTGGTGGCGCCGTCCCCGAAGTAAACCATGACGACCAGATCCCGGTCATCAAACTTGGCTGCCATAGCAAATCCGGTGGCGTGCAGCGCCTGGGTGCCGATGGGAATGCTCAGCAGGCCGAAGTTGAACTCATAGGGATCGTAACCGGACAGCCAGGTGCCCCGGAACTGATGCAGCAGTTGAGCCGGGTCAACGCCCCGGACGACCGCGGCCCCCATCTCACGGTAGGAGGGAAAGACCCAATCCTGCGCCGCCAGGGCATAGGCGCCACCGACCTGTGCGGCCTCTTGACCGAGTAGCGAGGCATAGACACCCAACTGGCCCTGGCGTTGCAGGTTGATGGCCTGCTTGTCGATTCGGCGACTGACCACCATGTGGCGATACAGGTTCTGGAAATCCTCATCGGTCAGATCGTCGACGGAATACCCCTCGACCTCAGCCAGATTGCCGTCGTCGTCCAAAATCTGGATGGGTGGGTCGGGCGGCAAGAACTCGATGGGGTCGGGTATCGACCCGCCGGTGTCAGTCACGAATAGCCCTCCTGGCTCGACTCGGGATCGCCGTGTGCGAGCGCTGCGGCACATGGTCAGCGTACGGCCAACCTACTGAACACCTGCGACAGCGGACAAGGGGTGCCGCGACGACTTGTCCGATATGCCCGGTCGGGTAGCGCGGGAGAGGACGAATCGACTAGAAGGAGGGGTCTATGGCAGACGAATCGTCATGACAGATCGACGCTGTCAAGGTCCGGTCCCACGGTCCGGGTGCGCTTCAACTCATAAAACCCGTCGGTGCGGATCAAGGCGTCAAGGCCATCCCACAACCGCAGGGCTGCCTCACCTTTGACGACCTGAGGGATCACGGGGCCGAAGTAACCCTTCCACTCGCCGTCCACTTCGAAGCTGATGATCGGGGTGCCGACGTCATCGCCGGCCACCTCCTCGGCCTCCTGGGTCGACGCTCTGACGGCGGCGTCGAAGGCAGTGTCGTCGTAGGCGTCGGCGTAGGAAGGATCCACCCCTGCCTCGGTCAGGGCCCGTCCGATGTCGAACTCCAGACCGTCGTCGGCGTGATGGAAGTGCTTGCCGAACGCCATGTAGACGTCGTGGACGGATTCGGCCTTGCCGTCTTTCCTCAGTGCTTCGATGATCCGCAGCAACCCGAACGAACGTTGCCTCGGGGCCGTATGCTTCTCCAGGTACTCCTCCTGCTCTGGGCCATCGGGAACCCCGCCTTCTTGGACATGGCCTTCGTTACGGACCATCAGACTGATCGGGCGCCAGTCGATGTCAAGGTCACGGTGAGGGGCGACCTCGCCGTGCAGCCAATGGCTGGTGATCCAACACCAGGGGCACAAGGGGTCGAAGTAGAAGCGAACCTGCATCGTTCAGGCCTTTCGGTTTTTCGGGGGGACGTGGCGCTGGTAACACCGCCGGGGCGCAAAGCCTTCCCTTTGTGGGCAAGATCGGCGACATGCACACCACAGGATTGCTGATGATCGCCCACGGCACCCGCGACCCGCGCGGGGCGGAGGAGATGGCAGTACTGGTCGACAAGGTGTCGTCACGGTTGGGAGTGTCGGTTGGACATGCCTGGATCGAGGAGTTTTCAAGCCCCCAAGCGGTGGAGGGGACGCAACTGTTGAAAGGGGACGGTCTGAGCGGACTGGTGACACTGCCCCTGTTGAACTTCGCAGCGGGGCACGCGAAGAACGACGTGCCCGAGCAGGTGGTCGAGGTCCGTGATGCCTTCCCGGACCTGCCGGTCCATCACGGGCGGGTGCTGGGGGTCCACCCGGACCTGCTGGCGTTGGCCTGGGAACGAATCGATGCGGTCAGTCCGCGTTCCGAGCGTGACGACGAGGTGTTGATCGTCGCGGCCAGTGGGTCCAGCGATCCCGACGCCAACGGCGAGCTGTACAAAGCCTCCCGCATGATCGCCGAGGGGTCGGGCCACCGCTGGGTCGAAACTTGTGTGGCCGGTGTCACCTGGCCCAAGACCGATGTGGTCCTGCGCCGGATCGCCGCCGCCGGGGCAGCCCGGGCGGTGGTGTTCAGTTGGTCCCTGCTGGCCGGCAAGTTGGAGCAGCGGATCTGGGAGGCGGTGGACCAGGTGGGTGATGAGACCGGGCTGTCGATTGCCAAGGCGGGCCGGTTCGGCCCGGATGATCGGGTGGCTGATGCGGTGGTCCAGCGCTATCACGAGGCGTTGGAAGGTGACATCCGGGCCAACTGCGACGTGTGTGTCTACCGGGTGGCGTTCCCCGGCAAAGAGGCCCGGCAGGGGGCCCCATCGGCCGGCGGGGTGGCGCATGTGGGCCCGCCCGCCCGCCCAGAGGCCTGACCGAGGGGGGTGGGTCGCACCTCTCCGCGAATTGGCGCCCCAGGAGCACCGGTTGAGGCAGGGTCGGCGCTGTGCGGAGGCGCGCAACCCCACGGATTGACCAATGTCGGGCCGTGTGGAGGTCCCGCTCGTGGTCGGTCTGTGCCTTGCCACCGCCATGACCAGCGCGTTCTCCCTCTTGGCCATATCCGGTGTTGCCACGCGCTGGTCAATGTGTGCGGGACGGTCTCGCTCGGTAGGTTCGCTTACAGGTCCCGCTTGTTGAGCGACCGTACGGCCAGGGTTCCGCAGATCAACACGTAGACAACCGCCCACGCCACCTGGGGCCCGCTGGGGGGAACCGATGAGGCGAACGGCAGCCCCACGTCGTCCATCTCCGCCGCCATCAGCAGTACCGGGTTCTGGAAGTAGTACGACGCTCCACGCCACAGTGCATCGCTGGGGATCAACAGGCTGACCACGATGCCGACGCGTTCCAAGGTTTGGTTGCCAAGCGCGCCGGCGACGAACTCGACGATCCCGCCAAGCCACGCCAGCCCGTACAGGGCCACCACGATGACCCCCGTGGCGACGGTCGAAAAGCGGGTGGACAGACCGGCTCCCAACGCAACCAGCACGGCGACCTGCAACGCAAGCAGGGCCATCCCTCGCAACGGATTCAACGGCTGGTACCCGCCGATTCCGGCTGCGACCAGTAGGACCGCCCCGGTCATCAACAGGACATAGACCATGGCCATGCCACCGAAGGTGCCAGCCCGTTGCGCCAGCCACGACCACCGTGGCAACGGCCGAGCCATGATCGACAGGATCCGGCCTGAATCGATCTCGCTGGCCACAGTGCCCGACGCGAGGAGGATGGTCAGGAACGACGCCAGGAACTGCACCGTGTACAGACCCATGATGGTGAGGATGCCCGCGACTACTGCCGACTCGCTGGGGTCGCTCGTCGACTCGGCCACGCTGGAGAAGGCCAGACTGTAGGCCAGCCAGAACAATCCCACGAACCCGACACTGAACACCGTCGAGGCGGCCAGGACCCGCCGGCTGATCGCCTCTCGCAGGGACAGACGCATGATGATCATCTGCCCGCTCCCTTCCTGCCTACCGCATCGTCGTCATGGACGGCGTCACCCACCAGGCGGACGAACAACTCCTCCAGGCTGGAGTGTAACGGCACGACCGAACGTATGTTTACCCCCTCGGCTACAAGGCTGGTGATCAACTCCGGGGTGGCGTCGGTATCGTCCAGCGCAACGATCGCCGTTCGGTCGTCATGGTGGCCAAGCATCCCGTGTCCCTGGATGACGGCCAGATGCGCTGCGGTCAATCCGTCGGTGGTGATCCGGACCTCTTGCCCCGTCGGCAATCCGGCCACCGAGCGGTCGGTCAGCACCCTGCCCCGATGCATGACCACGATGCGTTCACAGACCGCCTCAACCTCACCTAGAAGGTGAGAGTTCAGCAAAACGGCCGTCCCCGCCTCGGTCAGATCGCGCACGATGTCGCGGACCTCACGCCGACCCACGGGGTCCAGGGCTGAGGTGGGTTCGTCCAAGATCACCAGTTTCGGTTCCCCCAGCAGAGCCGCGGCCAGGCCAAGCCGTTGGCGCATGCCCTTGGAGTAGCCACCGACCTTCTCCTCCCCTCTGCCAGCCAGGCCCACCCGGTACAGGGACCGGTCCAACATGGCCCGCCGGTCGTCGGTGTCCACACCGGCCAGGTCGGCGTGGGTCGAAAGGACCTGGCGTCCGGTCGCCCAGGGGGGCTGGCCAAAGGTCTCGGGCAGGTATCCGACCCCACGGCGGGCGCGGGGCTGATTCGCCGGGACACCGAACAGCTCAGCGGTGCCGGCATCGGGACGGACCAACCCCAACAGCATCTTCACCGCCGTGGTCTTGCCGGCACCGTTGGGCCCCAACAGACCGACGGTTTCACCGGGGGCGATGGTCAGATCCAGATGTTCTACCGCCACCCGGCCGCGATAGGCCTTGCGCAGGCCGGTGGCCCGCAGTGGAGGTGAGGTCGGCGCGGTCGTGTCGGACGGCAGGGGGCTGACGGTCTCCGCCGGGGCATCATCGAAGACCATGGGATCGCGGGCGTCCAGGCTCATAGTCGTCCGGCAAGGTCCAACAAGGCGCTCCTGGCCTGCGTCCCAGCGACCCCGTGGACGACACCGTCCCCCTGCCACAGGATTGCTGCGCCCAGACCGGAGTCGTCTCCGAACGCCAGTCCTTCATTACCGTTGACGGTGACGTCCTCCCATGCGATGTCATCTGCGGGCAACGGGACTGGCAGCGTGTTGCGCCAGTCATCGATGCCCTGCAGTTGCAGTCGCAGACTGGCAGGTAGATCCGGCTGTGCCAGCAGGAAGGTTCGCACCTCTTCCAGAGAGGCGCCTTCGGAGGTGACCTCCAGGATGCCGGCACTACCCGCCAGGACACCCCGTCCGCCGCCCGCAGCCAGCGGACCGCGAGCTCCCTCCCCCGGGTCCGTTCGGTCCATGGCCGCCTGGTCGGTCAAGACCGTCGCAACGGCGGGTGGGACCGCGATTCGAACGACCACGCCGTCCAAAGAGTCGGGGACTTCATTGTCCGCGCGTGCCTCCAGCGTCAATGTGACCACGCCACCAGGGCTGGCGACGTAGGCGGTGTCCGTGCCAGGGATGTCCAGACCCTCCCGGAGGGTCACGGCCGACGGTGGCTGCAGACCAGTGATCGCCTGCGCCTCCTCTGCCGTAGTCACCTGCACCGGATCGGGGACGTCGACGTGCGCCTCGGCCAAGAGGTCGTGCAACCCCGCGAGGTCCCCCTCGTCGTTCAGATAGTTGTCCTCGAGCTCGTCAGGGTTGAACTGAATCACTTGCAGCTGCTCGCCGCGGAAGGTGTCCAGGAACTGGGCCACGGCAGAGCGACCACCCGGGGTCAACACCACGGTCACGGCCAGGACCGCTGCGACGGCGGTCGCCACCGTCCGGCGCGGCGGGGAGCCAGCGGTAAGGCGCGGGGCGTCACCCGCACGCCGTGGGCTAAAACCCCTCCACCGCCTGCTGGCCACGTCGTGGTGAACGGTGCGCGACCGGGAGTGCATCGCCGGCTCCGGCACGGTTTCAGGTGGCGGGGTCAGCCCCTTCAACAGGCGGTTGACGGTCCCCGCATCCCCGGCCACGGTGACCATCAGGTCACGACACGTCGTGCAGGTGTCCAGGTGCGACTCCACCTCGGGGGAGGGAAGGTCCAAGTGGGTGCGCAACGCCCCCATGGTCGGGCACTCGATTGTGGTCATGGTCATCGGATCGCTCCGTCTTGTGATTGTTGGTCGGGGTCATCCCACAGCCGGCGAAATGCTCGTTCGCCACGTGCCAGCAAGACCCCGACGGAACCGTCGGCCACCCCCAGGGCCATGGCGACTTCGGCGTAGCTGTGACCGGCATGACGCAACAGCAGCGCCGTGGCCTGGCGGTCGGGCAGACGCGCAAGCACGTCGCGGACGCGGCGTTGCTCGTCATCGCGTTCGATCTGGTCTTCGGGTGTCTCATCCGTCGTCGGCACAGCCACGGCACCATGAGCGGCCACACGTTGGCGCTCACGGCGGCGTGACCGCAGGCGGTTCAACGCGGCATTGACCGTCACACGGTTCAGCCACATGGCGACGACCTCGGGAGAGTCCTTGGCCACCGACGATTCCGGCAGTCCGGCGATGGCGTCAGCGGCCACTTCTTCCGCCGTCTGTCGGTCGACCAGTCGCCGGGCCAGATTGGTCAACCGGTGGTAGTGGGTCTGAAACGCCTCATCGGGGGTCATGTATCCCTTCCAACACCACCGGGTCGGATTTTCTTACACCCTATTTCCTCCTTCAGTCTGGCCACAGCCGGCGGGCGCGGGTGGCAAGGTCGCGGCGGGCGCCGGCCAGGTCCATGCGGGACCCGGCGGGGCCGCCCAGCTGACCGTCGGTCACGACCTGTTTGCCGCCGACGAACACGTGCCGGGCACGGCGGTCGGGTCCCATGACCAGGGCGTCGACCGGATCGGGGATGTCCGCCACGTCGTCGCCGGGCCACACGACCAGGTCTGCTTCCATGGGCGGATGGAGCACCCCGATGTCCCGACGACCCAAGCATCTGGCCCCGCCCCAAGTCGCCATCTGCAGTGCTTCAGCGGCCGTCAACGCCGATGGATCTCCGGTCCCTTGGCGGGCTGACCACAATGCCTGACGAAGCTCGGTGATCAGGGTGCCCTGTTCGTTTGAGGCGACCCCGTCCACGCCCAACCCGACGGCCACCCCGGCCTTCCGCAATTCTCGGGTGCGGCAAAACCCTGCCGCCAAACGGGCATTTGAGGAGGGACAGTGCGCCACGCCCGCCCCGGCCTGACCCAGCCGGACGATCTCGGCGTCGTTGAAGTGGATTCCGTGGGCGAACCAGACGTCATCGGCGACCCAGCCCCAGTCGTCCATCACCGCCAGGGGGCGTTTGCCGAAGCGGTCCAGGCAGTCGTGTTCCTCTTCCAGGGTTTCGGCTAGATGGGTGTGCAGCCGGAGGTCGTGGCGTCGGGCCAGGGCGGCGGACTCCATCATCAGTTGCTGCGACACGCTGAACGGACTGCACGGGGCGACCGTGACGACGATCATCCGGCCGTCGTGCCAACGGTCGATGACCCGCTCGGTGGAGGCGAGGATGTCGTCAAGGTCCTCCACCACCTCATCAGGCGGCAGACCCCCGTCGGACTGACCCAGATCCATCGACCCGCGGGCAAGGTACAGGCGGATCCCGACCTCGCCCGCGGCGGTGGCGATCGCGTCGAACACGCTGTCATCGCCCCGGGGAACCAGGTAGTGATGGTCTGCCGCGGTGGTACAGCCGGATAGGGCAAGTTCTGCCAGGCCAACCCGGGCAGCAGCCAGGACGTCCTCGACATCCAGCTTGGCCCAGACCGGGTACAGCGTCGTCAACCAGTCAAACAGGTTGCACCCGGTCGCCCGCCCCCGGGTCATCCACTGGTACAGATGATGGTGAGTGTTGATCAACCCGGCGGTGATGATGTCATCCTCGACATCGATGACGATGTCGCCGTCCTGGGCCGGCACGT
>JBBSNE010000046.1:0-11864 GCA_038232815.1 Euzebyales bacterium
CTGCCGGTGATGGTGTACGGCGCCTACCTGGTCGGCAGCGAGGCCATCGTGGCGGGCTTGTTCGCGGGGTTGGTCGGCGGGTTCTTCGTCACGATGATCAGCAGTCGGCGGCGCCACACCGTTTCGCGGATGGCCGCCCTGTCCCTGATGCTGTTGTGGGTCAATCTGATGGCCAGCTCCCTCGGGTTGTTGTTGGCACGGCCCGACGGTGTCTGGTTGGTGATGGCTGCGACCGCGCTGACGGTGACCAGTGACGTGGGGGCCTACGCCTTCGGGCGTAATTTCGGTCGCACGCCCATGGCTCCGGCAATCAGCCCCAACAAGACCTGGGAGGGGTTCGCGGGTGCGATGCTGTCCACCGTGATCATGGCCGTGTTGGTCACCGCACAGGTGGTTCCCGGCGTCTCCTTGGCCGCAGCGCTGACGTTGGCTGCGGCCGTCGTCGTGGCTGCCACGACGGGCGATCTGGCGGAATCGCTGATGAAGCGCGACCTGGCCGTCAAAGATCTGGGACGGATCCTGCCCGGGCATGGTGGCGTCATGGATCGTATCGACGCGTTGTTGTTTGCCCTGCCCACTGCCCATTTCGTCTTGTCGGCCTTTGGGATCTGATACCCCATGTCACCCCCCGCATCCCCAGGCCTCGAGGCCGATCCCTACACCTCAACAGGATTGGCGCAACTGTTGGCTGACCAGCCCGAGTACCGCCGCGCGCAGGTCACCCAGTGGCTGGCCAAGGGTGTGGACGACCCCCAGCAGATGACGAATCTGTCAAAGGATCTGCGACAGACCCTGTCGCAACGGCTGCCCGCACCCCCCCGTCTGTTGAAGGTGAGCGAAGCCGACGGCGGATTGACTCACAAGGTGCTGTTGGAATGCGGCGGTGGCGGGGCGGCCGAAGCGGTTGAAAGCGTGTTGATGCTGTATCCCCGAACCGCGCACCGGTCGGCCAGGGCCACGGTCTGCATCTCCACCCAGGCCGGCTGCGCCATGGGCTGCCCGTTCTGTGCAACGGGTCAGGCGGGCTTCAGACGGCAGTTGACTGTTGCCGAGACCGTCCGTCAGGTCACGGTCATGCAACGCCTTCTGGCCCGTGACCATGACCCCAGTGCTGACGTGGGCGGCCCGTGGGAGGGTCACACCACATGGCCGGCGGAAGTGCCTGATCATGTGACCAACGTGGTGTTCATGGGCATGGGCGAACCGTTGGCGAATCTGGACGTCACCCTTGACGCCGTCACCTGGCTGCACGGGTCCTTCGGGCTGTCGGCCAGGTCGATAACGGTCTCCACGGTCGGTTTGGTCCCTGGCATCCGCCGACTGCAGGAACTGGACCTTCCCATCACCCTGGCGGTCAGCCTGCACGCCCCGGACGACGACCTCCGCGACGATCTTGTCCCGGTCAACCGTCAGCATCCCCTGGCCGAGCTCATGGGTGCGACCAGGGAATATTTGGCTGCGACCCGTCGCCGCGTGAGTTTTGAGTACGTCATGATCGACGGGGTCAACACCTCACTCGAGCAGGCCCACACGCTGCGACAGCTGTTGAAGACCCACCTCAAGCCCGGCGCCGCCCATGTCAATCTCATTCCCATGAACCCCACGCCCGCGGTGCCGTGGCACGCCCCGCTGCCCGACAAACAACGAGCATTTGCAGCCGTGCTCAACGACGGCGGCATACCCGCCACCATCCGCGCAAACCGTGGCAACGACATCGACGCCGCCTGCGGACAGTTGTTCGCCAACTACCAGATGGCCAGCGGAAGGACGCTGCCGGCCGCAGTCGGGGCAGCGGAACGAGTGGACCGTCGATGACCAGAGCCGTCATGATCAGGGCCGTCAGATGATCACCGTTGCGGTGTTGGGATCAACCGGCTCCATCGGTACCCAGACACTAGAGGTCATCCGACACCACCCCGACCAGTTCGAGGTCACAGCGTTGGCCTGTGGGCGCTCTGACGACATCATTGGTCAGGCTCGGGACACAGGCGCTGCGTTGATCGGGGTTGCCGACGTCGACGTTGCGCGCACGGTCGCGGAGTCCCTACCGCACGTCGAAGTCATTGCTGGTGAGGATGCGGCCACAACGGTGGCCGGCAGCGGGGCCGATGTCGTGGTCAACGGGATGGATGGAAGCCAGGGGCTTGAACCCACGTTGGCCGCGTTGCACGCGGGAAGCCGCCTGGCCCTGGCCAACAAAGAGTCGCTGATCGTGGGGGGAGACCTGGTCTATGCGGCGGCGCGAACACGCGATCAGATCGTGCCGGTGGACTCCGAACACTCAGCTGTGGCGCAGTGTCTGCGGGGCGGCCGAGCCGATGAGGTCGCACGATTGGTGATCACTGCCTCCGGCGGGCCATTTCGGGGCTGGTCACGGTCGGAGTTGACCGCCGTCACCGTCGCGCAGGCCTTGAACCATCCGACGTGGACGATGGGTCCGTTGATCACCGTCAACTCTGCGACGTTGGCCAACAAGGCGTTGGAGGTGATCGAAGCCCATCTGTTGTTCGACATCGGATACGACCGCATCGACGTGGTTGTCCACCCGCAGTCGATCGTCCATTCGATGGTGGAGTTCATCGACGGCGCGACGCTTGCCAAGCTGAGCCCGCCCGACATGCGACTGCCGATCCAACTGGCGCTTGGATGGCCCCAGAGGTTGGACAATGCGGCAACCCGAATGGATTGGACGGTGGCGCAGTCGTTGACCTTCGAACCCTTGGACAACGAGACATTCCCGCTGGTCAGGCTGGCGGTCTGGGCGGGCCGCGCAGGCGGTACGGCCCCAGCGACCTTCAACGCGGCCAACGAGGTTGCGGTCGCAGCCTTTTTGGATCAGCGACTGGACTTCCTCGGCATTGCAGACGTGGTCGCGGCAACCTTGGATGAACATGAGGCCAAGCCCGCTGAAAGTCTTGCCCACGTCCTTGCTGCCGAAGGCCATGCCCGGCGACAGGCCAACGCCCTCATCACCCAACGTGTCATCGACTGAACGTCTGCGGCGACAAATGGCCAAGGATGCCCGATGTTCGTAGTGCTGTTCGTGGTGGTGATCATCGGCGCGATCATGCTGCACGAGTTCGGTCACTTTGTGACCGCAAAGGCCTTCGGGATGAAGGTCACACAATTCTTCGTCGGGTTCGGACCCACACTGTGGTCCACACACAAGGGAGAGACTGAATACGGGGTCAAGGGGATACCGGCTGGAGGGTTCGTCAAGATCGTCGGCATGACGCCCTGGGAGGACACCGACCCGGCGGACGACGGGAGACTCTTTTACCAACAGTCCCCGTGGAAGCGTTTGATCGTGTTGTCCGCCGGATCCTTCACCCATCTCGTGCTGGCGATCCTGATGTTGTTCGGGGCCTTGGCCTTCATCGGTCCCGGTGGGGGCGATGCCACCAACCAGGTGGCGGCCGTACCGGCTGATAGCCCCGCCGCCAGCGCCGGTCTGCGGCCCGGGGACACCATCGTTGCCGTGGATGGACGCCCAACCGACACGTTTGAGGAGGTCCGGTCAGCGGTGCAAGACCGGTTCTCAGACACGATTGCGTTGAGCGTGGTGCGCGGGGATCGTGAAATGGCCCTGCAGGCGACGCTGGACGTCCCGCATCCAGAACCAGAACTGGCCGGGGTCGGCTACCTGGGTGTGGCCCCCCGATCGGAGAACCAACCCCTTGGGATCGTTGAGGGGGCTCAGCAGACCTTCTCGGGGCCGGTCTCGATCGGTGCGATCACGACGGCGACAATCGACGGTCTGGCTCAGGTGTTCAGCTTCGATGGCCTCAGTCAGTTCTTCGGCTCCGTGGGCAGCGACGAGCCACGCCAGGAGGACTCCATCACCTCGCTCGTCGGCGCCGGGCAGATCGTCAATGAGTTCGGAAATCAGGGACAGATCTTTTTGGTGGTGCTGGTCCTAGCTCAGCTGAACCTGGTGCTCGGCATCCTGAACATGTTGCCGTTGCCGCCCTTGGATGGTGGCCATGTTGCGGTCATGGCGGTCGAGGAAACCGTCAACGGGGTTCGCCAACTGCGGCACCCCGGTGCTGCGTCACGCAGGCCCAAGTTCCACCTGAACCCGAACATCGTCACGCCCATCGCGTTGGCGGTCATCGCCTTCTTCTTGGTGCTGAGCACCACAGCGTTGTATGTCGACCTCACCAGCCCGGCGTCACACCTGGTCCAATAGCACCCGTGTGGTGTGACCGGGGCGATAGATCGCCCGGCTTTCGGCGGACCACAGGTCGGTTGGCGGGGCGACGTGCAGGCGGTCGACGAACCCGGCCAGATCGACGCTCCAGGCCAGCCGGTGGCCCAGGCGTTCACAGCGCTGAATCTGCGCACCGATGCCATCAATGCTGACCTCTGGCTGATGGTCGCTGACAACCATCAGCGACAGTGCGCGTGGTACCCAACCGTGCCCGTCGGTGCACACCAGCGGCGGCCCGGTGGTCACTCTCCCGGTGGCAGAATCCACGTCGAACGGGATGACGGAAGTGGTCACCGTCGCCGGATCGGCGGTCCCGTCGGCGTCGTGCAGGGTGATGACCCGTTGGCGTAGATCCTCACCATCACCAAGCACCGGAGGGATCGGATCCACCGTCGACCACGCGCGGCCGGACAGCGACAGAAGCAGACGGTCTGCATTCAATCCGACCGCGACGGCACCCACCTCGATGATGGGCTCGCGATGCCCACCCTTGCCAAAGGGCCGGAGGGTGGCAAGGAACAACGCCTGCTCACCAGAAAAGGCGATCAGGCTCGGCAATACGTCACCGCCCCCTTCCAGATCCGCAATGGCAAGATCACGCAGCAGATGGGGTTGGTCGGCCCAACAGGGTGACGGTGACGACGATGACGTGCTCATGTGCCAAGGATGCGCCACCCGCCACCGTCAGCGCGAGCCCTCAAAACGCCGAACCTGTGGACAACCCCCTGGCTGACATGTTGTAGATCGTTCATCCGGCGGACGGTCGCTCACAAGCGTGCATGGGTACCGTGGGGGATGATGACGAAGTCCCTGCCTATCCTGCCGACCACTCCCAGACAGGCCGAACACCTGCGGCCACCGCAACGACGCGAGACCCGCCAGATCGATGTCGGCGGCGTGAAGGTCGGGGGCGGCGCGCCGGTCAGCGTCCAGTCGATGACCACGACACCAACCCATGACGTCAACGCCACCTTGCAACAGATTGCGGCGCTGAACGCCTCGGGCATCGACATCGTCCGGGTCGCGGTGCCCCGTCAAGAAGACGCAGACGCCCTGACAGAGATTGCAAAAAAATCCACGGTGCCCGTCGTCAGCGACATCCACTTCCAGTGGAAATACGCGATGGCAGCCATCCAGGCAGGTGTCGCAAAGGTCCGCATCAACCCCGGCAACATCCACAAGGCGGGTGACACCTCCAAGGTCAAGGTCATCGGCGACGCCGCGAAGTCTGCGGGCATCCCCATCCGGATCGGAGTGAATGGCGGGTCCTTGGAGCCGCGGTTGGTCGTCAAGCATGGCGGGGTCACACCCGCCGCGCTGGTCGAGTCCGCCTTGGACGAGGTGAAGATCCTGCAAGACGTCGACTTCGACGACATCGCGATATCGGTGAAGCACTCCGATCCCTGGGTGATGATCCAGACCTACCGTTTGCTGAGCGAGCAGACCGACCATCCGCTGCATCTGGGGGTGACCGAAGCGGGACCATTGGGTACCGGCACGATCAAGTCAGCCGTCGGCATCGGCGCGCTGCTGGCCGATGGCATCGGTGACACCATCAGGGTTTCGCTGTCGGCCGACCCGGTTGAAGAGGTGAAGGCCGGCATCGCGATGCTTGAGGCCCTGAACCTACGCGAACGCGGACTGGACGTGGTGTCCTGTCCCTCCTGTGGCCGCGCCGAAGTGGATGTCTACACCTTGGCGGAGAATGTCCAAAAAGGCTTGGAGGGCATCGACGTACCGCTACGGGTGGCCGTCATGGGCTGTGTGGTCAACGGCCCCGGGGAGGCTCGGGAAGCAGACTTGGGTGTCGCGGCGGGCAAGGGCAAAGGCCAGATACTGAAAAAGGGCGAAGTGTTGTTCACCGTCGCCGAAGACGACATCGTCGAGACGCTGGTGCACTTCGCCACCGAGATGGCAGAGGAGATCCGGGCCGAGCGTGGCGAAGGGACGCCGGCGGTTGTGGCGTGAGTGCCGCCCCCGGCACCACATCGGCTGTGGCCGACGACTTGTATGACGTCCTTCGCGTCGCCACCACGATCGGCGCCGACGCCGGCGATGTCGCGCTGAGTTTTTGGCATCAGGGCGTGGAGTGGCTCGAGAAAAACCCCCGGGATCTCGTCAGCGTCGCTGATCAGACCGTTGAAGCGTTCATCACCGAACAGCTCCAAGCCGCCTTCTCTGACGACGACGTGGTCGGGGAAGAGGGGACAAATCGGACATCTGGATCCGGCGCAGGCCGACGTTGTTGGTACGTCGACCCCATCGACGGGACGACGAACTATCTCAAAGGGCTACCCAACTGGGGCATCAGCTTGGGTCTGGCCGCCCCCGATGACACCCTCCTTGCGGGGGTGGTGGTTCTTCCGGCCAGCGGCGAGGTGTTCAGCGCCGCCAAGGGCCATGGTGCGACGCGCAACGGTGTCCCCATCGCGGTGTCTGACGTCGACCGTCTGGACCGGACCGTCATCACCTACGCGTTGACTGGGTCAAGCGGCGATCAGTGGGGGGATGAGGAGACGTTCTCCGCAGGCGTCAGGGCATTGATGGCCACAACCCTGGGGACACGTATGCAGGGCTGCTCGGTGGCGGATCTGACATCGGTGGCAATGGGGCGACTCGATGCCACCCTGGCGGGGGGAATGAACACATGGGACGTTGCCGCCGGGCTTTTGATCTGCGCCGAGGCAGGCGCCGTGATCACCACCCCCGATGGGCGACGCTCCACGGGCCCCGATCTGGCGTTCGTCGCCAGTGCCCCGGGTGTCCATTCCGCCATCCGTCAAGTTCTTGCGGAGCACCGCGCAATTCGCTGATCCTCATCGGCTGTCGCCGCAGGCTCTAGGCTGCCGGTGACATGAGCGATCTGGGAACTGCCACGCCCATGCGGCTGAGCGTCGGGCGGTTGCCCGTCACCAGACGTCTGGCCCTCAGTGTGCTGGTGTTCCTCCTGGTCCTGGTCGGGGGGGTCGTCGGTTTTGTCATCACCCAGCACGTCAGCCTGGGCGAAGCGGTCTACTTCACCATCATCACCGTCTTCGCGGTCGGCTTCGCCGAGGTCATTCCGCTGGATTCGACCGGTCGGGTGCTGACCAGCGCAGTCATCGTGCTGGGTGTGGGCAGCTTCACGTTTTTGACTGTTACCGTCATTGAGTTCTTGGTGGAGGGACATCTGCTGGACATCGTCGGGAGGCGCCGAATGGAACGCGACCTTGCAGGACTGAACGCTCACATGATCATCTGCGGGTTCGGCCGGGTCGGCCGCCAGGCATCGCACGATCTGGCAATGGCCGGCACGCCGCAGATTGTCCTTGACACCGACCCGGAGCGATTGAAGATGGCGGCGGCCCGCAATGTGCCACATCTCGTCGGGGATGCCTCCGATGAAACGATTTTGCAACGAGCGCAGATCGGGCGGGCGAAGGGGGTTGCCGCGTGTACCGACGACGATGCAGAGAACGTTCTCATCGCGCTGACGTCCAAGTTGATCAGGCCGGATCTGTTCGTCGTCGTCAGGGTCAAGAACGCCCGCAATGCCCGCAAGGCCCAGCAGGCCGGAGCCGACCGCGTGATCGCCCCGACCGAGATCGGCGGTCGGCGCATCGCGGCGCTGCTGACCAAACCCGAAGTCGTGGACTTTTTGGACGTCGTCACTCATTCCAGTGAGGTCGACCTCGTCCTTGAGGAACTACAACTGACCGAATCGTCTGGTTTGATCGGCCAGACGCTTGCCACTGCCGGCTTGCGCGACGCCTACGGGGCCAATGTGGTCGCGATGCGCCGCGCCGGGAGGGAGCGGACCACCACACGCCCCGATCCGACCGTGGCGTTTGAGGTGGGCGATGTCCTTGTCGTGATCGGTGCCCAATCGGATCTGGCGCGGCTGCAACAGCAGGTCGGATAGCCCACTCCATGTGGGCAACCACAGGTCACGCTGCTACGCTGGATTGTTGCTAGCCGCCCGCGGCTGAGCAGCTTGACAACTCCAGGCTGGACAACTGAACGGGTAGGCACGAAGTGGGCGTCATCGCCCGCTTCTTTGTTTCTAGCCGACCCGACACCGCGACCCGGTATCAGCGAGAGGAGCGTCATGGCCGACCTGACAGACACCGTCGATGGTCTGGCACGACCTCTGGCGGTCGAGGCGGGGGTCGACCTGGTCGACGTCGCCGTGAAGGGGAGCGAATCGCGTCAACGCGTGCAGGTGGTCGTCGACCGCAAGGGTGGCATCGACCTGGAGACCTGTCGTGACCTGTCAAAGGCACTGGCCCGCCGCTTGGATGCCGAGGATGCGATCGCTGGGCGCTACACCCTTGAGGTCACGTCGCCCGGCACCGACTGGCCACTGTCCGACCAACGTTCGTTTGACCGGGTCCAGGGGCGGGCGGTCAAGGCGACCCTTCGAGTCGATGCCGACGGAACCCGCGAAATCAGTGGTGTCGTCACCTCTGCTGGATCCGACTCGGTCGTGCTGACCGCAAAAGACGGTAGCCGCGAAACCGTGTCCTATGACTCGATCGTGAAAGCGACCCAGGAGTTGCGTTGGTGACCGCGGCACATGACACGCCCCGCGACCGTTCCAACGGACTCATGACGTGCATGAAAGGACTGACATGAATGTCGCCATCTCAGCGCTTGAGTCCATGGCGCGCGAAAAGAACCTGTCGTTCGAAACGGTCCTGGATGCGATGGAGGGGGCGCTTGCCAACGCCTACAAACGGACCAACTCCGAGGCCGAAGAGGCCCGGGTGGTCATCGACCGGAGTACCGGGGAGGTGACGGTGTTCGCCCAACGCGTTGATGAGGACGGCAACGTGCTGGACGAATGGGTCGACACCCCCGGCGACAGTGGTGGCCGCATGATCGCACAGACGGTCAAGCAGGTGTTGACGCAGCGACTTCGGGAAGCCGAGCGGGAACTGACGTATGGGGAGTACTCGGGCAAGCAGGGGGACCTGGTGACCGGAACCATCCAGATCCATGACAACCGCGTGGTGGTGCTGGATCTGGGGAATGCGGAGGCGGTGCTTCCGGTCGCTGAACAGGTCGGGTCGGAACGGTATGAGCACGGCAGTCACATGCGTGCCATCGTCACCGAGGTCCGCAAATCGATGAAGGGTCCACAGATCATCGTCAGTCGGTCTCACCCGGACCTGGTGGCAAGCTTGTTTCGTCTGGAGGTTCCAGAGATCGAGACCGGTGTCATCGAAATCAAGGGGGTGGCGCGTGAGGCCGGGTACCGGACGAAAATTGCTGTGACCACATTCGATGACAACGTTGATCCGGTTGGGGCCTGTGTGGGTCCGAAGGGCTCACGGGTGCGGTCCATCGTGGAGTCGCTGAACCAAGAGAAGATTGACATCGTGACGTGGTCTGAAGAACCCGCACAACTGGTGGCCAATGCACTCTCGCCGGCCAAGGTCAGCGAGGTCTATCTGTACCCCGACGATCAGACCGCCCTCGTTGTTGTCCCTGACTACCAGCTGTCGTTGGCCATTGGTCGCGAAGGTCAAAATGCTCGACTGGCGGCCAGGTTGACCCGTTGGCGCATCGACATCAAGTCAGAAACCCAGTTCGCCGAGGAGCAGGCGGAGTTCCAGGCGGCGTTGGACCGTGGCGAGATCGACCAGTACGGCAACCCCGTCAGTCCCGGCGACGACGTGCCGGCTTCGACGGCCCCCGACGATTCCCTTGAGCAGCCATTGGTCACAGAAGCAGCAGACCCGGCTGCGGAGTAGGCTGGTCTGACGGCCGAGGGCGCTCGTCGCCGACCCCGAACCGTCGTCACGCCCCTCAAACCTCATCGCCGGTACGCCCGCGCAGGCGCCCGACCCACAATCACAAATGATCGCCCGACCCCGTGGCGAACGTGTCGGTGGGAAGGATGACTTGCGCCGAACACATTGTCCATCTGCGGTCCCCCAGGAGTGGTCCCACTGAGCAAGGTCCGAATCTACGAACTCGCCAAGGAGACAGGCCTCTCGAACAAAGAGGTCCTTGACCGGCTGAGCGAATTGGACATCGCGGCGAAATCGCATTCCTCTTCATTGTCCCCTGGGGACGCCCTGCGCTTCCGCGAAAGTCTGGGCAAGGCCAAGGAACAGCGTGCGCAGGACGATCTTGAGCGCGCCCGGAAAGAGGCCGCAGAATACGAACGGGCCATGCAGGAAACGCGGCCCAAGGAGCGCACCGCCAGCCGCATCCTGCCCCCGCATCTGCGTCGGGCCGCCCAGGCCGCCGACGACCCGGGCTCCCGCGAGGGGGCCGATCGCGTCCTACGGCCGCCTGTGCGACCCTTCCGGCCCTCCGAAGGCGGCGCGGCCACCGTCGGAGGAACTGACACTGCTGCCCCGGCCGCGGACGCACCCGGCCGGACGGCGCCACCTCCCGCGCGGCCGGCCGCCGCCCCACCGATTGCCGAACCCCAGCCGACCGGAAATGGCGCCGACGTTCGGCCACCCTCACAAGCCCCGCCACGGCCCGCACCCGCGCAAACGCCCGGCGCAACCGCTACCGACGAACAGCCTTCTGCCCCCCCGGGGATGGGCCGCCCGTTGGACCCCCGCCAGGCCGCTGCACGCGCTCGGCAGGGCGTGGTCTACCGTCCGGGGGAAAAGCCGCGTCAGCCTCAGCGGCCTGTTGCCCGCGCGCCCCAGCCGACGCAGGACGACATCGCCGAGCAGGCCCCCGGCATCCGTCCGGGTATCGCGACCAGCGGCCCCCCACGGCCCGGAGAATCGACCATCCCGGACCGATTGCTGCGGGGGCAGGGTGTGGAGTCGACCCGTCGGGTGGAAGCGAAGTTGCCGCAAGAGGGATCGGGCAAGCGCTCAATTCCGCCGCCTGTGAAGGCCGCACCGAAGGATGGACCTGGCGGCGCCGGGACGGGTCGACCCCAGCCCGGCGGTGGGCCTGGACGCCCAGCGCCGGCAGCGCCCGGCCGTGGCAAGCCCAAGAAGGCCAAACGCCGCGGTGACCTGTCCCCCCAGGAACAGTTCGAGCAGGACAGCCGGCCCCGCCGTGGCCGCCGCCAGAAAGAAGCGGTCAAAGCCACGATCGAAGGTCCGGTCGACGTCATTCCCGGTGTCACCGTCAACGAGTTCGCAAAGCTCATCGGTGTGAACCCCACCGCCATCATCGCGGTCTTGTTCCGCATGGGCGAGATGGTCACCGTGACCCAGTCCATGTCAAACGACCTGATCGAGCTTGTCGCGGCAGAAATGGACGCCGAGATCAATTTCGTCACTGCCGACGACCTGGTCTTTGGTGAGGAGGAAGCGGACGATCCCGCCGATCTGGTCGACCGCCCACCGGTGGTCACAGTCATGGGTCACGTCGACCACGGCAAGACCTTGCTGCTGGATTCGATTCGACAGGCCGACGTCGTCAGCGGCGAGGCCGGTGGGATCACCCAGCACATCGGTGCCTATCAGGTCACCCGCGACGGACGGAAGATCACGTTCATCGACACGCCCGGTCACGAGGCGTTCACCGCGATGCGGGCCCGCGGCGCGTCGGTGACCGACGTCGCCATCCTCGTGGTGGCGGCTGACGACGGGGTCAAGCCTCAGACCGTCGAAGCGATTGATCACATCAAGGCCGCCGAGGTCCCCCTGATCGTCGCCGTCAACAAGATCGACAAAGAAAATGCCGACCC
>JBBSNE010000047.1:0-11834 GCA_038232815.1 Euzebyales bacterium
CCAGCTGTTGTCAAAGTCCCGCCACATGGCGCGGCGGTCATCCTGGCTGTACTGCCCGGCGTCGTAGCGTTCTTGCCAACTCTGTCTGCGGGCGGGCCCGTCCGGCGGGGGGGCAGACATCTCGCGTGAGCCTATCGAAATCGAATGACTCCCGTCAATGTCATGTAAACTCGTCTTGTTCATCATAGGCTCACCTCCTACCCCTCTTGTCTCTTGCGCTTGTGAAAGAATACACAATCTTTTCGTCCGGGTCTACCCGAACCGGCCCGCGTCTCTGTCGTCGCCGCAAGCTGCCCGCCAGGCCCGCCAGCATGCCCACTCCCCCGCCGACCGCAAGAATCAGAAGCACGATGCTGGTGGGCAGCAATGCCCACCCCACCACACCGATGGCCAGCAGTATCGACCAGTAATACATGATCAGGACTGCGCGCCGCACCGAATGGCCGACCGACAACAGACGGTGATGCAGGTGTTTTTTGTCGGGGCTGCTGATGGACCGTCCACTGATCACACGGCGGATGATGGCCAGCGTCGTGTCCAGGAACGGCACCGCCATGACCAAAGCGGGAATGAGGACCGGGACAGACGCGACATAGAAGTCGGTTCGGGTCGGCTCGGCGGTGTTACCGATGGCGCTGACGCCCGCCGCGGCCAACAACAGGCCAAGCAGCATCGCCCCGGTGTCCCCCATGAAGATCGACGCGGGGTTGAAGTTGTAGATCAGGAATCCAAGGCAGGCGCCAACCACGGCGGCAAGCACCAAGCTGGCCGAGGAGATCGTCGGGGTGATCAGCAGCTGACCCGCTGGGGTCAGTTGGCTGTAGGCGAACAGAGCAGTGGCCGCGATCGCGACGATTCCCGCGGCAAGCCCGTCCAACCCGTCGACCAGGTTGACCGCATTGATCATCGCCACCACAGCCACGATGGTCAGCAGCGCCGCTTCGTCGGGACCCAGCGAAATGATCCCGATGGACCCAAGTGGGATGTAGATGAAGTTGATCGTCAGGCCGAACAACACCAGCACGGCCGCCGCCAGGATCTGGCCGGCCAATTTGATACCGGGACTCAATGAGCGAACGTCATCTGCCCATCCCACCAGGGTGATGATCACGCCGGCCAGCACGATCGTCTCGGGCTCCGAGGTCGTGCGGAACAGTTCGTCGAACGCCCCCAGGCGCGAAGCAGCGCCCAGCGCCGCCAGGAATCCGGCCAGGATGGCCAGGCCACCCAGTTCTGGGGTCGGTTTGTTGTGAATGTGACGCTCACCCGGAACCTTGACCGCACCAAGTGAGGGCGCGACACGGATGACCACCGGCGTCGCAATCACCACCACGACGAAGCTGACGGCGGCCACTATCAGGTGATGCAGCAGCTGCGTGTCCATGAACCGCCGCTCACGCTACCCGCCGCGGCCCACCAACCTTGAAATTGACTCGGGCCAGCGTCAGCCCCAAACCTTGAAAGTGACTCGGACTGGACCTGAAAGTGACTCAGGCCCATTCAGTATGATCGCGTGACCTGCGCCTTTACCTTGGAAATGTCCATGGACCCCCTCCGACCGGCTTGGTGGGGAGTCACTTTCAAGGTTGTACGACCGCGCTCCGCCACGAACGAGAGCACCTTATGCACAGACGGTGGAGGGTTTCCCGGTGGCCGGGAGGGCTGTTGTGTCACGGTAAACGGATGCCTGCAGGGGTTGCACTACCGGACGACGTGACCGCTCTGATCCGCCAGAACCCGGGTCGGATCATCAGCACACGCCAACTGAACCGCTTGGGGCAGGATTCGTGGCGGATCACCGAATGGGTGCGTACCGGTTGCCTTGAGCGAGTGGTCCGGGGCTGGTTCCGACAGCCCCACACCGCGGTGCCAAACCAAGAAGCGTACCTGGCCCTGGCACATCTTCAGGCCAACCAGCCGGGCAGTCCGGCCGTGATCAGTGGCGAACACGCGTTGAGGGCAGCGGGGTGTGAGCTGGCCCCCACGGGCCCCCCGCTGGTCTTGATGAACCATGGACGGCGGCTTCGGTTGTCCCAACCACCGTTTCGCGTGGCCCAGCGCAGTGAGGCAGGCACGGTGCCGGTCCAATACCGGGGCCGGCTTGCGGTGACACCCCCTGCGTATGCGCTTGCCGACCTGGTGACAGAGCATCCTCGCAGTGATGACGAGCTACGCGCCGTGTTGTACCGGGCTGTCAACCGCTTGGCACTGCCCCCCACCGAGTTGATGTCCACGTGGAGGGGAATGAACCATCCTGGGGCCCGGCGGCTGCTGCGTCTGGCCGACGAAGGGGCCCTGGAACACGAGAGCCCAGCCGAATACTCCCTGTTCCAGCAGGTGTTCACGCCCTTCGGTCCCCAGCCGGACTGTCAGGTCCTGCTGACACCGAGCATCCGCGTCGACTTCGTCTACCTGTTCGCCGCGTTCGTGATCGAGTACTACGGGGAGGACGCGCACGCCGGCCGTGTGGACCGTGACGGGACACGGGTCTATGCACTGTGCCGCCTCGGCAACGAGGTGTTGGTGGTCACCAAGTCGATGACGACGGATCCGGCTTCGCTGGCCCAACACATCCACCAGGTCCGGCGGCACCGTGAGGACCTGGTCCTACGTGGGGAACTGGCCCGCCCACCGTTGCCACGTCAGCCGGACCGGCTGACGCCACTGCGGACGCTCCTGCCCAGCGGGTAGTGGTCTGCAAGGCCAGCAGGGGCCTCCGCGGGGTGGTTGGCGCAACCGAAAACCTTGAAAGTGACTCAGACCCGCTACGTTGCTGGCCACCCGCGTGCCCACTTCGAGGTGAACGTGCAGGTCCCCGCCCCGGCCGTGGACGTTGCCGAGTCACTTTCGTTGTCGCCCCGAGTCGATTTCAAGGTTTTTGGACCGGTTGAACCGGTTGAACCGGTTTAGGAAGGTTTTGACCGGGTTGGCGCGCCCCTAGAGGGTTCTGGATAGGCCGGGAAGGCGGCGGCCAGTTCGGCAACTTCCTTCTTGACCGGCTCGACCTCGTCCGCGTCCCGCAGCACGCGGCCGATCAACTGGGCGATGTGGCCCATCTCCTCGGTGCCCATGCCAACGGTGGTGGCCGCCGCCGTACCGATCCGGACCCCGCTGGCCACCATCGGGGGGCGGGGGTCGTAGGGAATCGCGTTCTTGTTCAACGTGATGCCGGCGGTGTCGCAACGCTCCTCGCCCTCGGTGCCGGTGATGTCAAGGGACTGTAGGTCTGCCAGCAGATAGTGGATGTCGGTCCCGCCGGAGACAATGCGGATGCCCTGTTCGGACAACCCGTCGGCCAACGCCCGCGCGTTTGCCACAACGTTGTGCGCGTAATCGGAGAACGTCGGTGACATCGCCTCTTTGAACGCCACCGCTTTGCCCGCGATCACATGCTCCAACGGGCCGCCCTGCATCATCGGGAACACCGCCTTGTCCACCGCTTTGGCGTGTTCAGCGGTGGACAAGATCGTGCCGCCCCGTGGACCACGCAAGGTCTTGTGGGTGGTGAAGCAGGTGACGTCGGCGAATGGCACGGGCGAGCGGTGCGCCCCCCCGGCGACCAGTCCGATGAAGTGCGCCGCATCGACCATGAACATCGCGCCGACCTCGTCCGCGATCGCCCGGAACCCCTCGAAGTCCCAATCCCTCGGGTATGCGGTGGCCCCGGCGATGATCAATTTAGGCTGGCGCTCGACCGCGATCTGGCGGACCTCGTCCATGTCGATGAGTTCGGTGTCCTCGCGCACCCCGTAGGCGGCGATGTCGAACCATTTGCCGCTGAAGTTGACCTTCGACCCGTGGGTCAGATGGCCGCCGTGCGGCAGCGACATGGCCAACACGGTGTCGCCATGCTGGATCCCCAAGGCGAACATCGCGGCCATGTTGGCCTGGGCGCCGGCGTGAGGCTGGACGTTGGCATGCTCTGCGCCGAACAGTTCTTTGGCGCGATCGATGGCCAGAGTCTCTGACACGTCGACGAACTCACACCCGCCGTAGTAGCGCTTGCCGGGCAGCCCTTCGGCGTATTTGTTGGTCAGCACACTGCCCTGCGCCGCCAAAACCGCCGGTGACGTCAGGTTCTCCGAGGCGATCAACTGCAGATGGGTGCGTTGCCGGGTCAACTCATCGGAGATTGCCTTGGCGATCTCTGGATCCTGCGCTTCGAGTTGATCCCAGCTGGGGCCGTAATAGGTCATGGCGACACAGTATCCGGTGCACGTCCCCTAGCCCCGGGATGGCGCCACAAAACCCTCAACCGCCAGCGCTGTCCTGGGGGGCGTTGGATTGCGCGGCCTCGATGGCGTGGATGGCGTCGATGCGGGCCTGGTGACGGCCACCCTCGAACGGTTCGTTCAACCACAGTTGGAGGATTTCGTCAGCCAGTTCAGGTGCAACGATCCGCGCCCCGATGGCAAGCACGTTGGCGTCGTTGTGCGTCCGGCTCATCCGGGCGGTGTACAGGTCGTTGCACAGCGCGGCCCTGACCCCGTTGACCTTGTTGGCGGCGATCTGCTCGCCCTGCCCGGATCCGCCCAACACGATGCCGCGGTCTGCCTGGCCGGATGTCACGGCCCGTCCGACCGCGGCCATGATCGGCGGGTAATCGACCCGTTGTTCAGAGTTGGTCCCCTGATCGCTGACGTCGTGACCCAGTCGTTGCAAGGTGGCGCTAAGGTGCTGCTTCAGTTTGAATCCGGCGTGGTCTGCTCCGATGGCGATCCGCATGGACGCGAACCCTAGCGGCAACCCGGATGTTCGACGCGGCGACGACCGAGATCCAACAGGAGCGACGAGATGGGCACAGTTTTGGACGGGCGGCGAGTGCTCGTCACCGGCGCGTCAAGCGGCATCGGACTGGCGACGGCGGAGGCGTGTCTGGACGCGGGCGCCCGGGTGGCGGTGCTGGCCAGGCGGGCAGACAGACTGCAGGAACTGGCCGACAGCCGCGGCGCGATCCCGGTCGCTGGCGACATCAGCCAGCTTGATACCGCGGATGATCTGGTCAGCCAGGCGGTGGAGGGCTTGGGGGGTCTTGATGTGTTGATCAACTCTGCCGGTATCGCGCGGCCGGGGCTGATCGCCACCGCCGACCTGCACGACTGGCAGGACATGTTCGGGGTCAATGTGCTGGGATTGCTGGCCATCACGCAAGCCGCGATTCCTCATCTGCAGGCCTCTGACGGCGGTGCCTCGATCGTCAACATCTCCTCGATGTCAGGGCGGCGGGTTCCCTCAGCCACCGGGGGGACCTACGCCGCGACCAAGTTCGCGGTGCACGCGATCTCAGAATCACTGCGTCAGGAGCTGCAGCCGGCAGGCGTCCGGGTGACCACGGTCTCCCCCGGCTTTGTCGCCACCGAGCTCTTCGATGCCCTGGAGGACTCAGATGTGGTGTCGCGTTACCGGCGCCTGGCCACGCGTGTGGGCATCCGACCCCGAGACGTTGCCGCCGCGATCGTCCACGCCATCTCCGCACCTGACTCGGTGACCACCGTCGAGATCGCCATGGTGCCGACCACGCAAGACGACAGCACCTACTCCTCGTCGGTCGATGAGGACTGAGGTGTGTCGCCGGGACGTTCGCCCCAGGCAACCTCGCCCGAGACCACCCGCATGATGTCATTGGTATCGATGCTGCCCTCGCGATGCACGACCGCCGTGGGGCCGGTCGCATCGACGATGGTCGACACCCTGCCATCGGTCTGGCCCCCGTCGATGTAGGTGGGTATCAGGACGCCCAACTGCTGCTTGGCCTCCTCCACCGTCACCGGACGCGATTGATCAAGCCGGTTCGCGGCCGTGGCTGCCAGGGGCCCGACCTTGCCGATCAGGCGTAGGAGGAAATCTTGGTTGGGCCTACGCAACTGAACCGTCCCGACGCTCTTGCCAAGGTCCCAGGTCATCCCGTCGCTGGCCGGCAGGATCAACGTCAGGTCCCCCGGCCAGTAGGCGGCCATCAGCCGGTCGGCGTACTCCGGCACCTCCCCCGCCAGTCCCGAGACCTGTCGTTCGGAGCGGATCAGCACCGGCAGGGGCGTCAGCCGGCTTTTGCGTCGTGCCGCGAAGATGCGCTGGGTCGCCGCCGTGCTGAACGCGTCGGCCACAACGGCATACACCCCCCCTACCGGCAGCACCACGACCGAGCCCTTCTCAAGGGTCTCGACTGCGCTGTCGAAGGCCTTTTCCTGATCCTCAAGAGAGATGATGTTGCTCACGGGCCACAGCGTGCCACCCGACACCGAACCACGCCGGCCTCAGCGGCAACGGGCGACGGCGAACCGATCACGACCGGTCAGGTCAGCCAGCACCTGCGCGGGACCCACATGGTGATCCAACGCCTGGGCGGTCTGCCCCACCCGTGAAGGGTCGTCCTCGATCAGCACCCAGCCACCGGTGCACAACCAATGCGGTGCCGCGGCGACCAGGTCGGCGATGACCTCCCAGCCGGATTCCCCGCCGACCAGCGCGTCAACCGGGTCATGGTCCCGCACCTCGGGTTCGGTGGCGACGAACTGTGCCGGGTCCAGATACGGAGGGTTGCACACGACCACGTCGACTTGGCCCTGCAGCGAAGGATCGATACCGGCGAACAGGCTTGCGTGACGCACCTCGATGACCGGCCACGGGGCGGCGTTTTTCCGAGCCAGAGCCACCGCCGCGGCGTCAACATCGGTGGCCACCACGCGTGAGGGGTCCGCCTCAGAGGCAAGCGCGCAAGCGATCGCACCGGTTCCGGTACAGGGTTCGATCACCACCGCACCCGCCGCCGTCCGATCGATGGCCAGACCCGCAAGCGTCTCAGTCTCGGGGCGAGGGATGAACACGCCAGGCCGGACCTCGATCTCGAGATAGCGAAACGCCGCGGTTCCCAGGATCAACTGCAACGGTTCCCGGTTCGCCCGGCGCGCCACCGCGGCCTCCAGTGCCTGAGGATCGCCGTCGAAGGTCTTGATCAACCATCGAGCATCCGCCTCAGGGCTTGGCACCCCCGCCGCCGCCAACCGGTGTTTTAGATCGCGCCGAGCGTCGGTGTCAACCATGCTCGATGGACACGCACTCCACCCACAAGGTGAGGTAATGCAGCCCTGCCTCGATGAACACATCAGTCCTCGCTGAGCGCCTCGAGCTTTTGGGTCTGCTCTTGGGCGTTCAGGGCCTGGATCAGATCATCGATGGCCCCGTTCATCACGCCGTCCAGATCGTGGGTGGAGAAGTTGATGCGGTGGTCGGTCACCCTGGACTGGGGAAAGTTGTAGGTGCGGATCTTCTCAGAACGGTCGCCGGTGCCGATCTGGCTGGCGCGGACGTCGGCCCGTTCCGCCGCCACGCGGTCCTGCTCGGCCTGCAACAGGCGTGATTTCAGGACCCGCAACGCCTTCTCCTTGTTCTGCAGCTGGCTCTTCTCGTCCTGCATCACCACGACCAGGCCGGTCGGTTCATGGGTGATCCGAACTGCCGAGTCGGTCGTGTTGACCGACTGACCCCCCGGTCCAGACGACCGGTAGACATCGATCTTGAGGTCATTTGGGTCGACGTGGATGTCGACATCCTCCGCCTCAGCCATCACCGCCACCGACGCAGTTGAGGTGTGAATGCGGCCGCCGGACTCGGTCTGGGGGATCCGTTGGACCCGATGCACGCCCGACTCATGTTTCAACACCGAATAGGCGCCCGCACCGTTGACTTCGAAGGTGACCTCTTTGATGCCGCCGACCCCCGTCTCGGATGCCGACAGGCGCTCGACCTTCCAGCGACGGCCCTCCGCAAACCGGACATACATTCGTTCTAGTTCACCGGCGAACAGACCTGCCTCGTCGCCGCCGGCACCCGCACGGATCTCAAGGATCACGTTCTTGTCATCCAACGGGTCCTTGGGCAACAACAAGACCTTCAGGCGGGTTTCCATCGCCTCGGCCTTGGCCCGATTGTCGGCTGCCTCGGACTTGAACATCTGGGCATCCTGCGGTCCCGACTCACCCGCCAGTTCCTCGGCCGCCGCGGCATCCTCCAACAACTGCTCGTACTCGCCGTAGACGCGGACGACCTCGCCAAGCTCGGCGTGGCGCTTGGCGGTGGCGGTGTACCGTTCCTGGTCGCCCAACACCTCGGGGTCGGTCATGTCCATCTCAAGTTCGGCGTGAGTGGCGACCAGCTCGTCCAGACGCTTGCGCATCACCTCGGTCATCATGCGATTGCCGACCCCGGATCCGCATCCTGATCTGACGCGGCGCCCGCACCTGAATCGGTCGGCACCTCGACGCGGGTCTTGCCGATGCCGACCTGCTCCGCAGCGGTGTCGTCGCCCCAGATGACCGCCGACGGCAGGTCGACCACCCGGCCCGCCAAGTCCCCCGTCGGGACGACGGACTGAAAGGCCCGGATCGCCACCTCCACCTGCTCGTCGTCTGGTTCCTTCGTGGTGATCTTCTGCAGCCACAGCCCCGGAACGGCCAGCCAACGCAACAGCGGATTGTTCTGGTTTGCGCCCAAGCGGAGCACCTCGTAGGCAAGCCCCGCAACGACCGGTAACAACACGACCCGCAACCCCACCTGATACGCCAGGAACCCCAGGAAGTTCGCCCCCTCGGGTGCCGGGAAGATGATGCCGGCCAGGGTGTAGATGACGATTGCCAACAGCATCACGATCAGCAGGAAGTTGGTGCCGCAACGGGGATGCTTGGTGGAGTACGGCTGGATGTCTGAGGCCTCCAGATCCTCGCCGTGCTCCCAGGCCATGATCGTCTTGTGCTCACCACCGTGGTAGGCAAAGACGCGCTTGATGTCAGACAGCGCCGAGATCGCAAGCAGGTACAGCAGGAAGATGACCAGACGGGCGACACCCTCGACCAGGTGGAACAAGACGGTGTCCCCGCCACCCAGGGGTTCTTCGATGGCCGCAAGCCCCAGGTTGGGCAGCACGATGAAGATGCCGACGAAGGCGGCGAGGGCGATGAACAGGCTGCCGCTCATCTCTTTCTTGCTCAGTTGTTCTGCATCGTCCATGGCGGCGTTGGCCGAAATGGTCAGCGCCCGCGTCCCGATCGTCAACGCGTCCACCAGACCCCACATGCCACGCAGCATGGGCTTGGTCCAGATCGGGTTGCGTTGCGGGAAATCACTTACCTGGTGGCGTTCCAGATAGATGGCCCCGTCGGGTCGACGCACGGCGACCGCCCAGGTCTTGCGGCCTCTCATCATGACCCCTTCCATGACGGCTTGGCCGCCATAGAAATGCGGCCCGTCCGCCTTGGGGTCAGCACCCATCAGCGGTTCTCCGTCAGGTCAGACGCCTCAAACTGTTCGATGAACTCATGGTTGGACGAGGTTTGGGAGAGCTTCTCCATGACACGCTCCAGAGCCTCGCCAGCTGAGAGATCGGTCAGGCCGGCCCGAAAGCGGTCCCGCTGGGTTCGTATCTGGCCGTCATGAAGGGATGCCTCATCACGGTTGTAGGACTGTCGCAGCAACAACGGCGGTGACATCTGACGCAGGGCCAGTTCCTGGTCCAAGGCGATCACCGAATTTCCAACCCGGCCGAACTCTGCGGCGATCACGTCGTCATGAGCCGACGCCGTATCGGTCAACAGCGTGGCGAGGATCGTCAGGGACCCGCCGTCATCGACGTTTCGCGCCGAGGCCATGAACCGTTTGGGCGGGTACAGAGATGAGGCATCGACGTTGGGTGCGATGACCTTGTGACTGTTGCCGGCATTCACCCCGTAGGCACGTGCCAGTCGCGTCAACGAATGGAGTACGACGACGACGTCGTGACCCAGCTCGACCAGCCGCCGGGCTCGTTCGATTGCCAGTTCAGCAACACCTATGTGCTCCTCCGCAGGCTGGTCGAAGGTGGAAGAGATGACCTCACCAATTCCGACAGCAGCTACTGCGGCCACCTCCTCGGCGGGCGCGTCGATCCACACCGACATCAGATGGCTGTCCGGACGAACGGCAGCGATGCTGTGCATCAGTTCCCGCAACAATGCGCCTCCGTCGGCGCGTGGGGGGGACAGGATAAACGTCCGTTGACCCTCGGCGATGGGGGCGGTCAGATCCACCAGTCGGGCCGTCAAGCTGCCGGAATCTGACAGGTCGATCCGGGTCTCAGCCGGGCGAACCGGCAGCTCATCGAAGGACTCCCGGTCGGCAACCTGACCGTCCTGCAACTCCTCGCCGTTCACCTTCTCCACGTGGTGCAGCGCGGGTACCTTTTCGTTGCTGCGCTGCTCACGGATGGGACCCTGGACGACATCGCCCCGGCGCAGGCCGTGCTTGCGGATCTGGCCCTGGCTGACGTAGACGTCCCGTTCGCCTGGCAGATACCCGGTGGTCCGCAAGAACCCGTATCCCTCTGGCAGGATGTCCAACACGCCGGCGCGAACCTCCCCGGGGGCGTTGCCGTCGGTTCCACCGCCGCTGCGAGCGCTGTCGTTGTCATCTGATCCACGGTCACGGTTGCGCTTCCGACGGTCACGTCGGTTGCGCCGTTTGCGACTGATCGCGTCGTCGCCGTCGCCGTCCCCGTCCCCGTCCCCGTCGTCATTGTCGTTGTCAGCTTCCGTTGACCCGACGTTGGTGCTATCACCCGCGTCGGACCCGTTTTTGGACTGGCGGGGTGCAGGCTCGGGGGCGGACTGCTTCCCATCGAGCTTTTCTGACCGACCCCGCCCGCTGTCGTCCGGCCGGTCGCGGGCGTCACCTGCGGTGCCATCTTCTTTAAGAGGTTCCGGTTGCGCCCGCCCATTGCGACCCGTGTTCTGGGCGTCCTCGCGTGCGGGGGGCGGCAGCACCTTTCGAGCGCCCTCGTCCGAAGCCTCCCCCCGATCCGCTGCGGGCGCGGCGCCGTTGCCGCTGTCACCACTTTGGACGATGGCGTCGATCAGGTCTGCTTTACGCAATTTCTGATATCCGCGCATCTCCAGGTGTGCGGCAATGTCTTTCAACTCGGTCATTGGCTTGCGAGCCAGGGCGCTGCGATCCATGCCCTCTCCTGTGAATGTGAGGCTGTCACGTGTCGCTGGGACAACGTGCAGAGGTGTGGGTGACGAAATCCATCAACGGCGATTCTGCTGAACAAACAACGGTGCGCGGCGTCCGGCTTGGTCGGGCAACCAGCACGACGGTGCGAAGCTGCGCGTGACGAAGCGACTCACGACGATCCCGTTGCGCCGCCGTGGTCGATCATAGCCGTGGGACCCCTCGCGCGACAAACGGCATGCGCTCAGTCGGCGGGACCCAGTGTCGCCCCGGGGGGACACACGGTCGCACCACCCAGCTGCCATGCGGTTGTCACAACCTCCAGCTGGCCTGGCTGGACAGCGACCTGGCGAACGACGTGGCGCACCCTTGCGGCCACGTCTGCGTCGGAATCTGGGATGACTGCCAACACCGTGGGACCAGCACCCGACAGCGCGGCAGGAACATCGGCGGCTCGTAGACCCTCGACCAAGGCACGGCTGGTCGGCATCAGCGGCAGACGCACTGGCTCATGCAACAGATCGACCATCGCTGCGGTCCGCAGCGGGACCAGCCCGGTCAAGCCCGCGAATGTGGAGGTGGCGTGGGCGATGTTGGCTGCGGCGGCGCCCAGTGACACCTGGGTGGGCAGCGCAGCTCGTGCGACTGCGGTGGACTGACGCTGTGTGGGGACCAACGCGATCGGCCTGAGCGCCGGGCTTGGTTCGAACCGATCGAACAGCCCATCGGGGGTGCAGGCGACCAGACCGCCCACGAGTGCGGCCGCAGCGTTGTCAGCGTGGCCCTCAAGATCGGTCGCCAAACCAAGCAACTGCGTAATGGTGGCGCTCCCCCCTGTCAGTGCTCGTCCCAACAAC
>JBBSNE010000048.1:0-11778 GCA_038232815.1 Euzebyales bacterium
ACCCGCGGTCGCGCGACCGCTTGCCGTCGTCTCACCGTTGTGGCACGGGGTCGAGTTGCTTCGTCTGGCAGCCCTCGGGCTGCCGCCTGCCCTTCCCGCCGTGGTGCACACGGCCGTTCTCATGGGATTCGTGGCGGTGGGTACGGTCATCTCAGTACGTCTGCTGACCCGACGGCTGAAGCAGTGAACACCACGATTCACGCCCGTGACCCATTTGCCAATCCCTGGATGGGCTTGGCACGACTGGCCCCCTACCGGTTGCTGGGTGCCCCAGCGGCCAGGTATGTCGTGGAACGAAATCTGCTGCTGTGGCAGGCCCATTGGATGACCTTGCTGAGCGGGGTCCTGGAGCCGCTGCTGTACCTGCTGGTGCTCGGCGTCGGTGTCGGCGGGCTGGTGGGGGACCTGCAGGACGCAACCGGTCAGATCATCACCTACAGCCAGTTCGTCGCCCCCGGCCTGTTGGGTGCGGCAGCCATGAACGCCGCGGTCTTTGAGACCTTCAACATCTTCTTCAAGCTGCGAGACAATCTGTATCAAGCCATGAGTTCCACACCGGCCCAGCCCAAGGACATCGCGACAGGTGAGGTCGTGTGGGCGGTCCTGCGCACCGGTCTGTACGCCACCGGGTTCGTTGCCGTCATGTTGGTGCTGGGCCTGATCCGCTCCCCCTGGGGGATCTTGATCATCCCGCTGGCCGTCCTGATCGGTTTCGCCTTCGCCACGACGACCCTGGTCGCCACGACCTACATGCGCACATGGAATGACTTCGATCTGTTGCAGATCGTGGTCGTGCCGTTGTTCTTGTTCTCCGCCACCTTCTACCCGCTGGACGTGCTGCCCGGTTGGGCGCAGGCCGTGACGCTGGTCAGTCCCCTGTATCACGGGGTGGCGGCCTTGCGGCAGGTCAGCCTGGGTGCCGTTGACTGGACACTGGGCCTGCACATCCTGGTATTGACAGCCATGGGATGGTGGGGCCTGCGTGCCGGCGCACGCCGTTTCGAAGCGCTGTTGCGGGATTGAAGCCCACGTGTGGTGCGCAGCAGACAGGTGATCCGGTCCGCTAGTCGGACCACCTGCTGCGCCGAACGGGTCTGCGGCGGTGCTTCCGCCGTTCGTATGGAAAGCCCCTCCGCCCCCACTGGGGCTACCGACAAACCATTCTTGCAAAACATTCATCGCACCGGCAATCCTCAAATATGACCACGTTCAGATGGTCGGTATGGGCCATGGCCCGGTCCACTGGAGGTCGTCGTAAGGTGCATCCGTCTGCCGCTACACTGCGCCCCATGATGAAGCGTTGGTTCGCGATGGTGTTGCTGGTCGGCCTGCTGATCGTTGGCGCGCTGGGCACCACGGCCCTTGCCACCGAGGCAGAGGGGGAGTTTCGCGAGTACGAAGAGATCGTGGCCGAGGCGGGGGAGGCCGGCGGCGAATACCTCCCCGAGGAATACGACATTCCAGGGTTTTTTGACTGGATCATCATCCCGTTGGTCGCCATCGGTGTTTTGGTGACCGTCATCGTGCTGGGCTACTACCTGTTCGCCCAACCGCGGTTTGCACGTGAGACCGAGGAACGGTCACGGCGCTGAGCTCCTCACCAGAGCGGTCGGTACCCAACAGCCAGTCCACATTGGCCGACTGGGGGCTGGCTGAACGCGTCGGTCGTCGGGTCGCGACGATGTCGGGGGTCAAGGCCGACGCCGCCGATGTCGCCCGCCTGCGGGGCATGGTCGCCGAAGCGGTGCGGCTGGCGGATCAACCCAGCCGTCAGGCCACGGGACTTGGTCACGACCTGGGTCCGGCCACCGCTCGGGTGGTCAGCCGTGGCGACTGGATCACCTCCAACCTGGGGTCGATCCGCTACCTGACCGACCCGTATGCCGATAAGTTGCTGGCCCGCTCGACCCTTCCTCCACAGGTCGCCAGAGCGGCCGTCGGGGTGCAGATCGGTGCGATCTTCGGCTTCTTGGCCACACGGGTGCTGGGACAGTATGAGGTGTTTTTGCCCGGCGGTGAACAGCCGGGTCGGTTGACCCTGGTGGGCCCGAACCTGTTGCAGGTCGAACGGGATCTGGCTGAGGCGACCGACATCGACGCCGAGGAGTTCATCCGGGGCGTCGTTCTGCACGAACTGGGTCATCGTCTGCAATTCGAAGCGGTGGATTGGTTGCGGCCCTACCTCAAAGGGATCTTGGACAACTACATGTCGCGGGCCGACATCGATCCTGAACGCATCAAGTCCGGTTTGGGGGAATTGGTCGGTAAGGTCACCAAGGGCCGTATCGAGATGCGCGATGTGTTGGAGGCGTTCTTGACCCCGGAACAGTCCGGGCTGCTGTTGGATGCCCAGGCGGTCATGTCCCTGCTGGAGGGACACGGCAACGTGGTGATGGATTGGGGTGCGGAGCTGATGGGCGATGGTCAACTGGACCCTGCTCGGGTCAGAGAGGCGTTGAACCGACGCCGTAACTCAGCCAGCGGTAGCACCCAGTTGATCGGCAAGGCGCTGGGGCTGGGGATGAAGGCCGCGCAGTATGCCGTCGGGGAGAAGTTCATCGCCGAGGTGGCACAGCGGTACGGCCGTGACACGTTCCACCGCGTGTGGGACACCCCCGACCACATCCCCACCACCGATGAGTTGACCGATCCGGACGCATGGGTGGCCAGGGTCAGCCCGGCCGCCTGACGGGCCCGTCGTTGTGGGACCGCGTCAAGGCGGTCCTGGACAGCCATCTGCCCGCCGGGGCCACCGTGGTCGTTGCGGTTTCGGGTGGGCCTGACTCCGTGGCGCTGCTGCATCTGGTCCAAGGCGCCCGGACTGACCTGCACCTGGTGGTCGGCCACGTCCGCCACGGCTTGCGCGACGATGCCGCGGATGCGACGGCCGCTAGGGCCAACGCGGAGGCCGTTTCGGCGTTGTTCGTCGAATCGCCCGCGATCATGGGATCGGGTCGAGGACCGGAGGACACGGCCCGCCGGGCCCGCTATGACACCCTGCTGCAGATGGCAGCACAGCATGAGGCCAGCGCCGTCCTGATCGGCCACACCATGGACGATCAGGCTGAAACCGTTTTGCTGCGGATCAGCCGGGGGACCGGTGTCAGTGGGTTGGGTGCCATGGCCGTCGCCTCAACCTTGAGGGGCATCACAATCTTGCGACCGTTGTTGGACGAACGACGCGATGACATCAGAACAATGGCGCAGGGACGCCCGCACGTGATCGATCCGACCAACACCGATCCCGACCAGCGTCGTGCCCGGGCGCGGTCCGAAGCCCTGCCGGCTCTACGTCGACTGCACCCCTCCCAGGCCGACGTCGTTCCCCTGCTCGCACGATTGGCTGGCCACGCACGCCAGCTGACCGCTGGCGCTGCGTCCCCGGCGGTGGCGACGTTCGCCCGGTTCGGGATGGCGGTGTGTGTACGCAGTGACCACCCTTTGACCGACTCCGACCTACAGGGTGCCGCGGAGTGCTTGGGACAGACGTGGGACGGCCCCCTGGGAACTCGCCGCGCCGACCAGGTGCAAACGTTGGGGGTGGGGCAGACGCTGAACTTGCCCGGCGACTGGCTGCTGACACGGATCGGCGGGGCCGCTGAGCCGCGCAGCTACGTACTCAGCTGCGTGGACCACCCCCGGTTGCCCGAGGTCACCCTGGTCCTGGACACACCGACTGAGATTCCGGGCCACGGCTGCTATGTCCTGCAGGCGACCAACTCGATCACGGCAGGTGACAACGCACAGCCGGTGACGCTCGGCATTGCCCCCGGCGTGCCCGCCACCGTCACGATCCGGGGTCGCAAACCGTCCGGAGACCGTGCCGCGCGTCGGATCCTGCAGCGCTATCCGGCGCCATTGCGTCCGCACGTGCCGTTGGTGGTGGCCAGCGATGACACCCTGTTGATGGTCGGCGACGTCGTGGTCTCTGCGCCGCCACCGGGTGGGCCAGCCGTCCACCTGTCCATGCCCGACATCCAGATCCCCCTGCGTTTTGACCGCCAGCCGGGCTAAGGTGCCGCCCCATGACGCCGAATGGCCAGCCAGACCATCCCGACATCGACAAGGTCTTGATCTCCTCCGAACAGATCCAAGACCGTTTGCGGGTCCTGGGCAAGGAGATCACCGAGCACTATGCCGGGCAGGAGGTGGTCGTGGCCGCCGTGTTGAAGGGGGCGTTCATCGTTTTGGCCGACTTCTCACGGCACCTGCCGGTCACCACCGTTTTTGATTTCATGGCCGTGTCCTCCTACGGCGCCTCGACCAAGAGCAGCGGCGTCGTACGCATTCTCAAAGACCTTGACGTCGACATCGAAAATCGGCATCTGCTGATCGTCGAGGACATCATCGACTCGGGCCTGACCCTGTCATACCTGCTGAAGAATCTTCGCGCCCGCAAGCCGGCGTCGATCGAGATCATGTCGCTGCTGCTCAAACCTGAACAACTGAAGGTCGACATCCCCTTTCGCTGGATCGGCTTTGAGGTGGGCAACGAATTCGTCGTCGGCTACGGCCTTGACTATGCCGAGCGCTACCGCACGCTGCCCTATATCGGCACGTTGAAGCCCGAGGTCTACAGTTAGCAACGAAGCTAAAGGAGGGGCAAAGCCGCTGGCCGACTCGGTCGCCAGGATGTCGCCACTGGTAGCATCCAATCGCAGGTGCGGCCGGCAAAAGCGCGGCTGCAAGGCGTATTTCAAGGAACCCGCCTGATGAAATACAAGCGTTTCCTGCGAGGGCCCTTCATCTGGATCACCCTCTTGCTCGTGCTGGCCGCGATGACGGTCACCAGCCTTGGATCGCCAGACGATCCAGAAGAGTTGACATATGGCGAGTTCCGTGAACGGTTGCTCGACGACGAGGTGGCGACGGTCACCATCCTGTCCCGAGCCAACCAGTTGGAGGGTGAGCTGGTCGACGGCGAGACCCCCTACATCGCCACCTATGACCCCGTCATCAACGATGAGGAACTGGACCAGCTTTTAGGAGAGGCGGGCATCCAGCCCGAAGACTTCGACGTCGATCGTGAAAACCAGAACGCACTGGTGACGCTGCTCATCAATCTGATTCCTTTCGCGTTGATCTTTTTGCTGTTCTTCTTCCTCATGTCACAGATGCAAGGCGGGCGTGGGGTGATGAGCTTTGGCCGCGCCAAGGCGAAGCAAGTCTCAAAGGATCAGCCCAAAGTCACCTTCGACGATGTCGCCGGCGCAGATGAGGCGGTCGAGGAACTGCGCGAGATCAAGGACTTCTTGGCCAATCCGACCAAGTTCCAGGCCATCGGGGCCAAGATTCCCAAGGGCGTCTTGCTGTTCGGGCCCCCGGGGACCGGTAAGACCTTGCTGGCCCGTGCGGTGGCGGGGGAGGCAGGCGTCCCGTTCTTCTCCATCTCGGGCTCGGACTTTGTCGAGATGTTCGTCGGCGTCGGTGCCAGCCGGGTTCGTGACCTGTTCGAGCAGGCCAAGTCCAGTGCCCCGGCGATCATCTTCGTCGATGAGATCGACGCCGTCGGCCGCCACCGCGGTGCCGGTATGGGTGGTGGGCACGACGAACGTGAACAGACTTTGAACCAGTTGCTGGTCGAGATGGACGGCTTCGACGTCAAAACCGGCGTGATCCTGATTGCCGCCACCAACCGCCCGGACATCCTGGACCCGGCCCTGCTGCGTCCCGGGCGGTTTGACCGTCAGATCGTGGTCGACCGCCCCGACATCGAAGGCCGTCTGGCCATCCTGAAGGTTCATGCCCGCGGGAAGCCGTTGGCGCCGGATGCCGACCTGGAGGTTTTGGCCCGCCGCACGCCCGGGTTCACCGGTGCAGACCTTGCCAACCTGGTCAACGAGGCAGCGTTGCTGTCGGCACGCCGTGGCATGGCCGAGATCACCATGGCCTCCCTCGAGGATGCGATCGACCGGGTCATCGCGGGCCCTGAGCGTCGCACCCGCCGCATGGACGAGGAGGAGAAGCGCCTGATCGCCTACCACGAGGGTGGTCACACCATCGTCGGGCATGCGCTGCCGCATTCCGATCCGATCCACAAGGTGTCGATCATCGCGCGTGGCCAGGCGCTGGGCTGGACCTTGGCGCTGCCGACCCGGGACAAATACCTGGTCAGCCGGGGCGAACTGATCGACCGTCTGGCGATGATGCTGGGCGGACGCGTGGCCGAAGAGCTGACGATCGGCGACTACACCACCGGCGCCAGCGACGACATCGCCAAGGCCACCGCCACGGCGCGTGAGATGGTCACCCAGTTCGGCATGAGTGAGAAGCTCGGGCCGGTCATGTATGGCGAAAAGGATCATCAGCCTTTCATGGGCAAAGAGGCCAGCAGTCAAGCCAACTACTCCGGCGAGGTCGCCACCACCATCGATACGGAGATCCGCGCGCTGATCGATGAGGCCCATGACGAGGCCCTCCAGATCCTTGTCGACAACCGTCTGGTTCTGGAGGAACTCGCCGATGCGTTGATCACCCATGAGACCGTCGAGAAGGAGGGTCTGGCAGCGATTCTCGGAAAGGTTGTCATCCGGCCGTCGCGAAAGATTGCGCCACTGATGAACGGCGAACCCTCGTCATTGAGCTCTGCCAGCATCATGGAGGCCCTACGACGCTCCGACGGCGAGCAGGCTGGCAGCCAGACAGAAGCGGCCAGCGGCATCCACGCAAGCCGAGCACAGGAGGATCAGGGTCATGGTTGACACCACTGATCAAACCTTCGATCACGACAAAATTCGTGCGGCCGTCCGCATGTTGTTCGAGGGCATCGGATTGGACCCGGACAACCCACGCATCGTCGGCACGCCCGATCGCGTGGCCCGGATGTGTGACGAGATCTTCGCAGGGTTGTTGGTCGAACCAGCGGACGTCGTGAACACGGTGTTTGATGAAGGTCATGACGAGATCGTGATCGTCCGGGACATCCCGTTCGCGTCGGTGTGTGAACACCATCTGATCCCTTTCGTCGGCCGTGCCCACGTGGGGTACCTGCCGTCGATCAATGGCCAGGTGACGGGGTTGAGCAAGTTGGCCCGTCTGGTCGACATTGTCGCGAAACGCCCAAATCTGCAAGAACGCATCACGACTGAGATCGCCGACACCCTGGAAAAGACCCTGGATCCCCGCGGCGTCATCGTCAAGATCGAGGCCGAGCACTTCTGCATGTCCATGCGGGGGGTTCGCAAGCCCGGTGCGGTCACGGTCACCAGTGCCGTACGGGGGCTGATGAGAGACGACCCTCGGACCCGTGCAGAGGCCATGGCACTGATCGGCGGACCGCGGAGCCTTGCCTGCGGGGGGTAACCTGCCCCTCCATGATTCCTGCCGCCATCATTCGAGTCGTCGAGGCCAGCCTTGGCAGCGACGCACAAGTGGGTCTGGTCGTCAGCCGGGTCTCCGATCCGGACAAGCTCAAATCGGCGTGGGCCTCGAGCGGGGCGACCCTGGAGCGAGTGGGCGACCGGATCCACGCGACGACGACCGTCGAGGCATTGGCTCGAGCGGCAGGGCGTTCACTCGAGCGTGATGAGGCACTGGCGCTGGACGGGATCCTTCGCGAGGCAATCACGGCGTGGGCTGGTCGGGCACCGCAGTTGTCCGCCCGCGGGTGGACGCTGCCGACCGATCGGCGGCCCTTGATCATGGGGATCGTCAACGTCACCCCCGACTCCTTCGCTGACGGCGGACTGCTGTATCCCGATGGACATCCCGGTCGCGCCATAGACCATGGCCGTGAACTTGTGGCCGCTGGCGCTGACATCGTCGACGTGGGGGGTGAGAGCACCCGGCCGGGGGCCGAAGAGGTGTCAGCCAAAGAGGAGTTGGCCCGGGTCCTGCCGGTGGTCCGGGCATTGGTCAGCGACGGGGTCTGTGTGTCGATCGACACGCGCAAGGCTGAGGTCGCCGATCAGGCACTGGCGGAGGGGGTCGCCGTACTCAACGATGTCGGTGCCGGTGCGGACCCGGCCCTGATCGGCCTGGCCGCCAAGACCGGGGCGGCGTATGTGTTGATGCATTCCCGTTCGACCCCGGCCGACATGAATGCCCACACTGATTATGACGATGTTGTCGCTGACGTCTATGAGTTCTTGCACGACGGCGTCAAGCGGTGTCAGGAAGCGGGGCTGTCGAACAAACAGATCATCGTTGATCCCGGCATCGGGTTCGCCAAGACCGCCCCGCAGAGTCTGTCACTGCTGCGGGCGGTACGTCAGTTCCGTTGTTTGGGCCTGCCGGTCCTGATCGGGGCGTCGCGCAAGAGTTTTCTGACGGCTGCGACCGACGCTGAGGATGTCGAGGATCGCCTGCCGGGCAGTCTGGCAGCGGCGTCGTTGGCAACGGCAAGCGGTGCGGCGTTGGTGCGGGTCCATGACGTACCGCAGACGATCCAGGCCGTCCGTACCTCCCGTGCCATCGCCACCGGTCAAACGGACTGGCCGCCTGTCAGGTCCTAAGGCAGGTCTGTGTCAGGGTCGTCGTCAACTTCAACGTAAAGCCCCACGTCTGGGACGCCCTCTACTGAGGTGGCCCCCTCACGTAGTGCCTCATCTATGCGTTCGGTGTATTCGGTGGCCACAGCCCGACTCAACTGACCCCGTCGCGTCGCGCTGTTCAGCGCCGACTGTTGGGCGCTGGCCAATCGCCGGGCGGTGCTTTGGACCTGCCGGGCTTGTACCACCTGGCTGTCGCTGCCCATCTGAGCAAGATCTGCGTCTGCTTGCGTCAGATCCTGCATGATGTCGTGGCGCATGCGGGTCCAGACCGGTTCGATCACGTCACCGCGAGTGTGCAGCTTGTCCAGTTCCTGTAGCGACGCCCGCAGGACCAGGGTGCGGGCAAAGGCCTTTTCGTATGCGGTTATCTCTTCCCCCACACCGGTGATGCCCAGTCGGTCCAGAAGCCGTCGGTACGTCAGCCCCTGCCCCAACAGGCTGAGGATGACGACGCCGAACACCACACTGACGGCATCCAGGTCGCCCAGTCGTCGTTCGGGCAGGCCCAGGACCAGGGCGATCGGAATCGCCCCACGCAACCCGCCCCACCAGACGGCGTGCTGCCAGGCGGGAGGGATGGCCAACGGTCTATTGCCGCGAAACGGTGCCAGAAGGCCATAGGCGATCACCGCGCGGGCCGCCATGATGCCCGCGAATCCGACCGTGATACCCAACAGGATGCGTGGGGTGAACAGGGTCGCGATGTCAAACTGCAGGGCCATCAGCAAGAACAGCAGTGAGTTGGCCACGAAGGCCGCCACCTCCCAGAAGTCCAACAGTGACACCCGTGAGGAGGGAGACATCGCCAGCGCAGTGCCGTAGTTACCGATCAGCAGGCCGGCCGTCACCGTCGCGATGACACCCGAACCGCCCAGACGATCGGCCACCAGGTAGGGGCCGAACGCAGCGATGATCGAGATGGTTATCTCGACAAGATGGTCCTCGATGGACCGCATCAGGCGATGGGCCATCAGACCCACCACCGCGCCGACGGCGACCCCGATGACGACTTCGGCGCCGAACTCAAAGACCCCCTCGCCGACGGAGATCTCGCGACCCTCCAGCAGTTCCACCGTGATGACGTACAACACGATCGCCAGGGCGTCGTTGAAGATCGACTCCCCCTCCATCAGGGTCCGTAGCCCTGCCCCGACCCCGTGTTCTTTGAAGATGGCCAAGACGCTGACGGGGTCCGTCGGGGCCAGGATGACGGCCAGGACCGCACTGTCGATCCATTCCAGCCCGATCACCCGAAACAGCAGTGCCAACACGACGACGGTGACAGCGGTTCCGGGGATGGCCAGGGTCGCCACCTGGCCGGCGCGGCGGCGCAAGTCCTCCAGGTCCATGTTGATCGACCCCTCGAACAACAGGGGCGGAAGGAACAAGAGCAGGATCAGGTCACGGGTGAGGGTCAGTTCGGTGACTGTGCCACCCAACGACAGCGCCAGTCCGGCGATGACCAGAGCCAGTGTGTAGGGCTGACGTAGATAGCTGGCCGCAATCGCCACCAACGACGCGACCAGCAACAGCGCGACGACAACCTGCTCGGTTGCGGCGATGTCACCCACGGATGGTCCCGCCGTTGAAGTCCGTCATCAGGCGACAGCGTAGAGGGCGCTGGCGTTGTGGGGCATGCTTGTGGGTCATGCTTGCGGTCATGCGTCGGTCCCCACAGGACCGTGGACCGGCTGTCGGTCAGTGGGAGGGAGACTGTTGCGCTGCCACGTCGACCGTGGTCAAGGCCGGTTCAGCCTGTTTGGGTGCCGCCGCTCGTTGCGACCGTGACGTGACGTAAGCGCCCAGGATGACCAACGCGGTACCGGCCAGAGCAAGCGGTGCAATCTGTTCGTCGCGCAGTGCCCAGCCCAGGACGATCGCCACGATCGGCACCAGATAGATCGCGATCGACCCCCGTGCGGCGCCGACCCGCCCAGCCAGCGTCGTCATCATCGCCAAGGCGATCCCGGTGCCAACGACCCCCAGCGCGGCCACGGCGAGCGCCGAGTCCCACGCAAACGTTGCCTGGCCGATCCCGCTGGCCGCGAAGGGCAGTGTGAACAAAGCTGCGGCGGCCTGGGCCCGCAACATCACCGGTAGGGATCCGTAACTGCGTTGCAGCGGCACCGCAAGGTTCAACGACACGCCATAGAACGCGGTGGCAAGCACGATCAGCCCGGCCCCGAGCGCAGTCGACCCGTCGGTGTCAAGCGTCGGCAGGCCGATCAAAACGATCCCGGCAAATCCTGCTGCCAGCCCCAATTGCACCCCGCGGGGCGGCAGCCGTCTGGCCACCAGGGTTGCCACCAAGGCCGCCCACAGTGGCACCCCACCATTCAGCATTCCTGCGAGAGAGGAGTCGATCCACTGCTGGGCAACGGGGAACAACAGGAACGGGATTCCCATCCACAGCAGCCCCAACAGCGCCAGGCGCGGCCACGCCGCGCGATCGACCTGACGACGTGAGGCGGGCACGACCGATAATGCGGCCGTCCCCAGGCCGATCCGCAAGAAGGCGATCTGTGAGGGGGTGAAATGCTCCAACCCGATCTCGATCAAAACAAACGATGACCCCCAGATCAGCGCCAAACCGATCAACAAACCCCAATCGGCGGGGGTGAACGGGTCAAGTTCCTCATCAGTCATCTGCGCCATGGTGCCAGCCGTTCCCAGGCCACATCAGAGACCACCGGACTGCGTGGTCTCCGGCGCCCTCGGTGGTGTCAGCGGTCGACGTCGTGTGACCGCTCTGCGCACTACCGTTGTCCAATGGTTCGACATGAGATCAATGCCACCGCCCAGCCCTACGCGCCAGACCGGTTGGCAGCCAAGCAGGGCGTTGGCGCGGATGCCTTTTTCGCTGTGGACATGCGCGCGGGGGTCGTGACCGATGTCGAAAACTTCCCACAGGCGCGCAAACCGGCCTGGAAGGTGACGGTGGACTTCGGACCGGTGATCGGCAGCTTGCGGACCAGTGCCCAGATCACCAATTACCCACGGGAGGACTTGCTGGGCCGCACCGTCGTCGGGGCGCTGAACCTGGGCCCGAAGAAGATCGCCGGGTTCACCAGTCAGTTCCTGATCCTGGGTGCACTGGACCCCGACGGCACCGTTCGTCTGCTGGAACTGCCCGATGGCGTCCAACCCGGGGCGCCGATCGCCTGACATGAGGACGTGACGATCCGCCAAGACCGTCACCTCGAGTCGCCAGGCAAGATGGTGCATCGGGTTCACATCTGAGCCTGATGCACCAAATCGGCCCGCTCAGGGTGGTGGGGTTGCTGCG
>JBBSNE010000049.1:0-11556 GCA_038232815.1 Euzebyales bacterium
CCAGCGCGACAAGGTCATGTGCCAACGCCGCCAGAAGTCCTGCAGCGTCACCGCCGCGTAGGGACGGTTGAAGTTGTCGGGGAACCTGAACCCCAACAGCAGCGCGACGCCGATCGCGATGTCGGTGTAGCCCGAGAAGTCGGCATAGATCTGAATGGCGTAGCCGTAGATGGCCAGCAGCACCTCGGCCGCATTGAAGCGGTCGGGGTTGGCAAACACCCGGTCGACCAGTTCGGTGGCCAACATGTTGGCGATGACGACCTTTTTGAACATGCCGGCGGCGATCAACCAAAACCCACGGGTGGCGTCCACACCCCGCGGATCTTGTCGTCGGCGCAACTGCGGCAACAACTCCGAGCCACGCACGATGGGGCCGGCAACCAGCTGGGGGAAGAATGCCAGGTACACCGCGCAGTCCAGCAGCGGCACTGCGGCGATCTGGTGGCGATACACGTCCACGACATAGGAAATGGCCTGGAAGGTGAAGAATGAGATGCCGACCGGTAGGACGACCTGCAGGAACGGAAGGCTGACGCGGACGCCTGCTTCACCCAACGCGTTGGCCACCGACGACACGAAGAACCCGTAGTACTTGAAGTAGGCCAACAATCCCAGGTCCGCGGTCATGGTGAGCGTCAGGACCACACGCCGTGCCCATGACGACGACAACCGCGACAACGCCGTGGCGCCGATGTGATTGACCACTGTCACCCCGGCCAGCAACAGCGTGTAGCGGACGTTCCACCAGCCGTAGAAGACATACGACGCGGTCAGCATGAACAGCTTCCACTGCAACCGCTTTGGCATCAGCAGCCACGACCCCGTCAACACGATGACGAAGAAGATCGCGAAGTCGATCGTGGGGAACAGCACCGGTCAGCAGCCTAAGTGAGGCAGGGCTAGGATCCAGCAAACCATGGCGAAGGGATCGACGGCGTCAGACGATTTCTGGGTGGTCGCGCGGTCCCGAGTCAAGGATCCCCGTGGCGATGGGCTGGATCGCTGGTGCGTCGCGTTGGCCATGGCCTATCCCCATGGTGATGCAGAGGGATGGGATCCGGTCGGCTTGCACGTCGGTGATCCGCAACACGATGTGGTGACCGGTGTGCTGGTCAGCCTGGACGTGACCGAGGCGGTGTTGGACGAGGCCAAGGCCCTTGATGCCAACCTGGTGATCGCCCATCACCCGTTGTTCTTTGATCCGCTGCCGCGGCTGACCCCGCACACTGCTGCGGGGCGGATCGCTCTGAAAGCCGCGCGCCAGGGCTGTGCGGTGCTTGCTGCGCACACCAATATGGACAAGGCAGCCGACGGCACCTCCCATCCGGTGGCGGAGATCCTGGGCCTGACCGATCGGCAACCGATCAAGCCGGTCGCGCCGGACAGTTCGGACGATCTGGTCAAGATCGTCACCTTCGTCCCGGGCGATCACACGCAACGGGTCATCGCGGCATTGTCCTTCGACGGCGCCGGCAGGATCGGGGAGTACACCGAATGTGCCTTCGTGACCCGTGGCACAGGCCAGTTCCGACCCGGTGACGACACCAGGCCACACATCGGCAGTCCGGGCCGGGTGGAGCACGTCAGCGAGGACCGCGTCGAGATGGTCATGCGGACCCAGGACATCGACGCCGTGCTGTATCACCTGCGGGAGGCCCACCCCTATGAAGAGGTGCCCTATGACCTCTATCCGTTGATTCGACAACCCCAGCCAGCCGACGGCAAGGGCATGGGTCTGATCGGCACGTTGCCCCATCCCCGTAGCCTGTCATCGGTGGCAAAGGAACTGGCCCAAAAGCTCCCGGCCCCCGCGTTGCGCCTGGCCAGCCACCATCCCGACCAACAGGTGCACACCGTCGCCATCTGCGGTGGGGCCGGGGACGGACTGATCGATGATCTGATCCTGGATGCGGGGCCACCCCTCGTCGATGTGTTCATCACCGGAGATCTGAAACATCACCGGACCCTCGACGCGCTGACGATGGGCTTGTCGTTGATCGACGCGGGCCACTTCGCCACAGAAAATCCGGCCATGGACCAGGTGGTCACTACCCTGAACCGGCACAGGGACTGCTGTCAACTGACTGTTCCGATCCACCGTTCCCAGGTGCGCACCGACCCCTGGACGGCCACCTCCGCGATACCCCTCGACGCAAAGGACCCAGGACGATGAAGGCAACACCCGCCGAACAGCAAGATCTGCTGACCCTGGCCGACACCGATGAACAGCTTCGCCTACTGGAACACAAACGGTCCAACCTGCCGGAACAGCAGATCCTTGAGAACCATGTGGATCTGCACCACAAGGTCGCTGACGAACTGGTCGACGCCACCCGGACCCAAGAGCGCCTGGCCCTCCAAAACACCCGTCACGAACGTGAGATCGAAAACGCCGTGGCCGGCAGGAAGCATTCGGAGTCGTTGATCTACATGGGTTCGGTGAAGACCGAACGTGAACTACAGGCTCGACGGGAGGAGATCGAGGAGTTCACGCGTCGTCAACAGGATGTCGAGGACTCACTGCTTGAGATCATGGAGCAGTTGGAGGAGGTCGGTTCACTGGTGGACGAATTGACCGCCCGCCGCGGCGAGTTGGACTCACAGATCACCCATCTGACCGGTCAACGTGATGCGGCGGCGACCGACATCGACGGCGAACTACAGACCTTGAGGGACCGTCGGACCGCAGAGGCCAGCCAACTGGACGGTGGCATCGTCACGACCTATGAGACGCTGCGGGCCAAACGTCCCGGACGGGTGGTCGCCCGTCTGCAGGGACGGACCTGCACTGGCTGCCAATTGGAGTTGACCGCCATCGAATTGGAAGAAATCAAGGAGACTGCCAAGACATCGTTGGCGTATTGCCAACAGTGCGGCTCGATCATTGTTCCCGCCTGAGATGCCAACCTCAACAGGCGGAACCATGGTGTTGATGGGGTCTGGCGAGACCACCCCCACGATGGTCACGGTCCACAAGGCGCTGTTGGACGCGACCCGCAAACGGACCGGGCACGACCAGCTGCGCGCGGCGTTGCTGAACACCCCCTATGGGTTTCAGGAGAACGCCGCCGAGATCACCGCAGAGGCCCAGCACTACTTCGACCACAACGTCGGTCAACGTGTCGAGGCAATCGATGCCGCAGTGATGGACGGGGCCCGACCAGCGGACGTGGAGCAAGCCCTGGACGCAGTGCGACAGGCCGACTGGCTGTTCGCCGGACCGGGAAGTCCCACCTACGCCCTGGGTCAGTGGCAGCAGGCCGGGTTCAGCGCTGCAATGACAGACGTCCACCGGCGTGGTGGAACGCTGATCTTTGCGTCCGCCGCGGCGGTCACCGCCGGATCCCACGCCATCCCTGTCTATGAGATCTACAAGGCCGGGCAACCAACTGGCTGGGCCAAGGGATTGGGGCTGATGCAACAGGTGACGGGGTGGCCGTGCGTGGTCATCCCCCACTTCGACAACGCCGAAGGACAGACCCACGACACCCGATTTTGCTACCTGGGCGAACGACGCCTTGCGGCGATGGAACACCAACTGCCCGACGATGCTTGGATCCTGGGGGTGGACGAGCACACCGCCTGCATGATCGACAGCAGCACCGGTACGGTCACCGTCCAAGGTCGCGGGGCGGTACATGTTCGTCACCACGGCCGCATCGTGTTTGATCTGGCCGGTGGCCAGCAGTCATCGATGGCGGATCTTGCCGCGGCGACGACGGGTCCGCCGCGTGGGCAGGTCGGGCAGACGCAACGGCACAGCACCGATGACGACAATGCGGCATCAGACGGAGAGGCTACAGACAGGCACGCGGGGGACCCCCACGCGGCCAACCCGTTTGTGGAGCAACTCGGGATGCTCCGCGACGCCTTCGATGCTGCCCTTGACAACCATGATGCCGCCGAGGCCACGGCAGCGGTGTTGGACACGCAGGGATTGATGGGGGAATGGTCCGCTGACTCCCTCGCGTCTGACGCCATGGATCACGCCACCGCCCAGCTGCGCGCCATGATCACCAGACTGGGGGCGCTGGCTGACGCCGGGCTCCATGACCACAGCGAGCTGGTCAAGCCACACATAGAGACCTTGTTGCATGTCCGGGACGACGCCCGTGCGCGCAACGCCTTTGAGGTCGCCGATCACATCCGTGGTCACATGGATGCCGACAGGGTCACGGTCAAAGACACCCGAGAGGGGTCCGTCTGGGAATGGGACGAGCCAAACATCTGAGCAGTCCGTGAGCAACGCGATCTGGTTGGCGGCCCTGGTGCTTGTCTACGGGATTCTCAGTCGTCGCTTGAGCACGACCATCGTGACCGGCCCGATCGTGTTCACCGCGTTCGGTCTGATCATGGGGGCCGCCGGCCTGGGTCTGATCGACCTGAGCCTTGAGACCGAAACGATCACGGTCATCGGTGAGGTCACCCTGGTCCTGGTTCTGTTCACCGACGCAGCCCGGATCGACATCCCTCGTCTGAGAACCCAAGCGGCACTGCCCTTGCGGATGCTCGCATCCCTCCCCCTGGTCATCGCGTTGGGTGGGGCGATCGCGATGTTGGTGTTTCCCGACCTGGAGCTGTTCACCGCCGGGGTCCTGGGGGCTGTGTTGGCGCCGACCGACGCCACGCTTGGGCAGGTGGTCGTGACCGACGACCGGATCCCCGTTCGGATCCGTCAGACCCTGAACGTCGAGAGCGGCCTGAACGACGGGATCGTCCTACCGTTCGTCACGATCCTGCTGAGCCTGGCCGGGGCGCAGGACGGGGTCGAATCGGTGGGAACGGCGTTGGCGTTCGTCGGCGGACAGATCGGTTACGCCCTGCTGATCGGGGTCGGTATCGGCTGCGCTGCCGCCTACGCGGTGGATTGGGCCAGCGAGCGGGGCTGGATGACCAAGGGCTATCAACAGTTGGCCACCCTGGCCGTGGCGCTGATGATCTTCGGACTGTCCGAGGCGGTTGGGGGCAACGGATTCATCGCCGCGTTCGTGGGCGGTCTGGCGTTCGGGTCACTGGCCTCACATCGTCTGGATGAGCTGTATGAGTTCGCCGAACAGGAAGGTGCCCTGCTGACGGTGGTGATCTTCGTCATCCTGGGCGCCAGCCTGGTCCCGGATCTAATCACTGGATTGGACCTGCGAACCGCGGCCTATGTGGTGCTGAGCCTGACGGTCGTCCGCATGGTGCCGATCGCGTTGAGCCTGCTGGGAACAGGACTGCGTGCGTCGTCGGTCGCGTTCCTGGCCTGGTTCGGCCCCCGTGGCTTGGCCACGATCCTGTTCGGGTTGTTGGTGGTGGAACAGGCCGACCTCGAGCAGGGCTCGCAGATCCTGTCGATCGCGCTGTGGACGGTTCTTGCCAGCGTCGTGGCACACGGGCTGAGTGCGGTGCCGCTAGTCGGCCTTTACACCCGGTCGTTGCATTCGGTAACGACGGAGGAAGAGGACATGGCTGAGATGCAGGAGATGACTGAGTTCCCCACCCGGGTGCCCGGCGGTATGGAGTCATCCGGTGAGGTCAAGGCGTAGCGCGCTGATCTGGTGTTGGGTCATCGTCTGAGGCAGCCCCTCTGCAGAAATGGTGACGGTGTCGACCGGCACGGGTTGTCCGTCGGGGGTGACGCTCAGGCCACTGCGGGCGCGGTACCCGGGCATCAACCCCACGTCGGTGGGCAGCAGCACCCGGTCGTAGTTGCCCCCCTCGGTGACGTCGAGGGCCTGATGCTGTTGCTCGCTCAGCCAGATGAGGAACACGGCACACGCCGCGCCCGGCCACCGCGTGATGGTCGAGGGGACGGCACCATAGGACGTGGTGTGGCCGGCATACACGACCAGGTGGTTGTGCACTGAAACGGGCGTCAACACCACCTCGTCCAGTTCTTTGCGTCGCAATTGCGCCGGGCACGCGTTGGACCCCACGGCCATGACCGGGGTCTTGTCCCTACTGGCACCTCTGACCTGAGCCGGATCATCCAGCGGGACCACATCGGTCCCTGTGACCAGGACGGGTCCGGTCGGCCAGAGTCCCGGATACGTGTGAGGGGCATCAAGCGGTGCCGGGCCGAAGTCGGCGACGGTGGTATGGATACCGCCAGTGTGCCCGCACCTCGCTGCCTGGGCGTCGAGCGTGCGCCGACCGGGCGCCCCCTTCGGTGGTCACTAGCAAGCGACTATGGCTTCCGGGGCGAACCGAACGTACAGTTACCAGGCTGAGGAGAGTCGGTCGGACGGCCGCGGCGTGCGCACCGCACGTCGAGGAAAGTCCGGACTCCACAGGGTAGGACGCTGGGTAACTCCCAGGCGCAGCGATGCGTGGCAAGTGCAACAGAGAGTAGACCGCCAACGGCCGGATCTCGTTTCGAAAGGGACGGGACCGGTACGGGTAAGGGTGAAAGGGTGCGGTAAGAGCGCACCGGCGCAGGCGGCGACGTCTGCGGCCAGGCAAACCCCCGTCCGGAGCAAGGCCAAGCAGGTGCATCGAGGTGACCCGCCAAGCACCGGGTAGGCCGCACGAGACCAGCGGTAACGATGGTCCCAGATAGATGGTCGTCTTCGACAGAATCCGGCTTACAGACCGGCTCTCCTCAGTACACCCGCTTGACCTGCCGTTTTGTTGCTTAGCTACAGGGTTGGCTCACACATGGCTCACAGCGCATGTCCGGGCTTGGCTCGCATCCGTGCGACGACATCGAGCACGAGGCAGAGACCTCGTCTGCGAGACGGCGGACAGATGTAGCGCAACGAGTTGATCGCGGATCCCGTCGCGAGCGACGCGTAGTTCCACACGGTCAGCGACCGATATCAGCGGCCTCCTGAGTGGGTTCAAGCACGGCATCGACTGCGGCCCGGGTGCGGTCCTCCGCGTCGGGCCAGAGGTGGGAGTAGGTATCAAGGGTCTCGGCCGCTGTCGCGTGGCCGAGCCGTGCCTGGACGACCGTCACGGACTCGCCATGGCGGATCAGAAGCGAGGCGTAGAAGTGCCGCAGGTCGTGGGGGGTCGCGTTGACGCCGGCTTCCCGCGCAGCCGGCTTCCAGCTGCCGTAGAACGTTCCCCGACGTATGGGCAGACCCGTCCTCGTGGTGAAGACCAAACGGACCGTTTCAGTCGTAGCACGGTTGGCGTGGTCCCGGACGACCAGGTCCTGCTCTGCGGAGGGGAAGGCGGCGAGGTGGTCGCGGAGCGCGACGGAGGCAGCCTGGGGGAGGGGGATGTCACGGCGCGACGCCCGCCGCTTCGGCGGACCGAGGTGGGGCGCAGAGCCGCTCAGGCTGATGAGCTGCCGGTCGACGGTCAGCATCGGACTGTCCGTCGGTGGCCAGAGACCGGTCCGGTCCACGGTCAGCCCCAGCATCTCCGACAGTCGCAGCCCGGTTGCGGCGCCGAGGGCGACCATGGCGCGGTAGTGAGGAGGGAGGGCGGACTCCAGCGCGCGGACCTGGTCAAGGCGGAGTGGTACCACTGGCTCGCGGACGACAGGCGGGAGCTTGGTGCCTTCGCACGGGCTGGATACGATCCGGCGGTCCCGCACGGCGGCCTTCAGGACTGAGGCGACGATCCCGTGCGTGACTGCGATCGTCGATGGCGCCAGTGTCGCTGATAGCCGCTTGACCCACGCTTGGACGTGGCTGGGCAGGATCGTGCGTAGGGGCTGGTCACCGAACGTTGGGTAGGCGTGACGCCGCAGCGTCGACTCGACCTTCTCGGCGGTACTCGGACGGTGGACCTGGGCGGCGCGCCATGCCTCGGCGTAGTCGTGAAAGGTCATGGACCCGGCATCGGGCGAGACGTATTGCCCGGTCACGATCGCGGCGGTCTGCTCGTCCAACCACCGCTGAGCATCGATCTTGCGGCGGAATGCCTTCGTCCGCTGGCGACCGCTGGGATCGCGGTGCACCGCCTCCCAAGGGGAAGGTCGCCCCTCGCGCCTTCGGATGGAGGCCATCAGTCACCTCCCCGGTCATCCGCGTTGCTCACGCAAGACTCCTCCTCGGCTCTTTGACGCCCGACGCGGTTTGAGCATAGCGACCACGGCGACAGCTGGTCTGAAGCGAACGGGCTCCATCTGCGGCTCTGTGACGTTGCGGTATAGAGGTCGTGACAAAGGTCAGAACCGATCGCTCTCGCAGCCGTTGGAATCCGAGTCTTTCGACCGTGCGCGAGCCCTGCATACTCTAGGCTCGACGTTGGATGTGCGGTCAATGGAGTGGTCGGTCGGTGGCTGGATGAGCGGCGCTGGGCCGAAGGACCGCGACGTGTTGGCCAATCGGGCGAAGGCGGGCGACTTGTCTGCTCTGGACGCCTTGTTGGAAGATCTCGATGCCGATGGAACGATCCGCATCGCCGTTCGCAAGGTTCTGGTTGGCCCCGAGGCTGTGGCTGACGTCTGTCAGGACGTGTTGATCGTGGTGGCCGAGCAGATCGGGTCATGGGAGGGCCGCAGCAGTTTCACCACCTGGGTTCAAAGGGTGGCGCACTACAAGGCCGTTGACCAGGTGCGAAGGCGGACCGAAGACCCGCTGCCCGAGACGGTCATGGCAGAGTCCCGTCGGATCAGTTCGATGATCGCGGACCGTGTCGTGGTGAACGACCTCATTGCGGAGCTCCCGGAGCTGTACCGCGATGCGGTGCTGCTCCGGGATGTTGAGCAGTACGGCTACAACGAGATCGCCCAGGTACTTGACCTGCCGCCTGCGACGGTCCGCACTCGTGTTGCGAGGGGACGCGCGATGGTGGCCGCCCGATGGAAACGAGACAACCGATAGGGTCTACACAGCTGTGGTCTCTGGCTGCAGAGAGTCCAAGGGGAGCGTGAACTCAACTGGCTCGAAGATCACGTCGGGATTCAGCTCGGCCGTCATCTCCACGCGTACGTAGGGACGGCCCGGCCACGCGTGTACCCGGCGAACGATCCCCCGGCCCTCGGCCAATCCCCATGGCACACGGACGATCTCGCCGATTGCCGGGAAGTCTGTCATGAGACGATAGTAACTACCATGGACGGGCAACTCCTAGAGATTCATGGAGAGCGCGGGCGGCCTCCTCATCCATGACCCGGGCGAGTAGCCCCGTGCGGCTTCTCATCTGAGTGAACGTTCGCTTGGTTGTTGGCAACCCGCCCTGTCGCAGGCGTTGCAGTTCTCCCTCGTTCGCATGGCTGATTGCGTTCCGCAGGTCGGCAAGCCGATCGAGGTCGCTCATGGCTTGCGAGGCACGCATCCCTTGGTCCTTGACAAGCTTCACGATGGGAATCTGCAGCCGCCCGAAATCCGAGCCGAGGTGGCTGGGTCGAGGCGTGTTGTGCTCTAGCTTCAAGCCGTTGGCGAGCAGGGGTTGAACGACGGCTCGTAGCGGGGGCGGGGTCTGCGCCACTACGACGGCCATGGCCTCGGTGTAGAGGTGGAGTGAGAACCGCTGGAACTCCGCCACGAGCGTCACGATCAGCCCGCGGTTGACCTGCTCGACGCCCCACTTTCGTCCGGGTCCGGAACCGCTCAAAGTCTCGTGTGCCCTCAGCAGTTCCTCCAGGCGGGCTTGTGACTCGCCTTCCCATACCTGTCGTGCCACGGATGCCATTGGCGTCAGACGGCTTCGAGACTATTCGCCGGCGATAGATCTGGACCGCTATCGGCGGCGGGGCGCATCTCGCATGTCGCGTTGCTGTAGGTCCACCATCCGTTCATGGGAAGAATGTAGCGGGCCTCGTGGAGGCCCCCGAGGCTCACCGGCCCGGGACAGAGGTGGGTCGCAGAGCTTGCCCAGACTGCGGTGGACAACGGGGAAGGTTGGACTCGAGCCGTAAATCCCCCGCCAACCGACCCACGTCGCCGTTCCACTTGGCTGGCATGCGTCACCACCGTGGCGGCCTACCGCCAACGTCATCGAATCACCGGCCTCAACCCTGTCGGCCAACTGGGCGATCCGACGCCGGAGGACCACGGGTTCGCGGCCGCCAACGCTGCGCTACACCGGGCCCAACAGATCGCAGCGGACGCTGACTCACCCCATGTTGACAGAGAGGGCAGGATCCGCGAACCGCTGCCTGGCCGGGCACAAGGTGGAGCCGCGGTTCGGCGTTATCGGGATTGGCAGCCGATGGTGGAGCGATCAACCAAGTGCTGACCAATGCTCAGCGCCTTGCGCGCCAAGCGGTGTTCGACGCCGTTGGCCAGATGCAGAACCTCGTCGGCGTGTCGCTGTGCCGCCCGATCGCCTTCAACATGACGTGCAGCGGGTCGGCGGGATGGTCGCTGCGGTGCAGCGCGGGCTGCCCGCCGGTGTGCGGCTGGGGCGGGTGGGCATTGAGGCGATGCCGCCGACCGTCCTCTCACCTTCTAGGATTGCCGAGTGAGTGACCAACCGCGGAGCGGCACCTGGAACGGGAGCGCCGCCGCCATCTTGGGCAAGCTGGAGCACTTCAGCATGGCCACGGTGAGACGGGCCGTGCCCCACTCGACCGCGACGGGAGCGCTATGAAGATCCAGGGGATCGTGTTCGCAGGGACGGGGACTGCCGCTCGACCGCAGATGGCGGCGTTCGCGCGAGACGTGCTCGGCCTGACGCCAGCTCACGTGACGGGGGTGGAGGTGGACCTGTTCGACCTGCCCGACGGGTCGTCGTTTGCGGTGGCTTCACCGCACGGCATGGGCGCGACGGCCAGGAGCGTGGGCTTCCTCGTTGACGACATCGAGTCGGCCGTCGAGGAGCTGCGTGCCGCAGGAGCCGACGTGGACGACGACATCTCGCACAACGCGCGAGAACGCTACGTCCACTTCCGCGCGCCGGACGGGCAACTCTACGAGCTCGTCGAGCGCCTGTCCAGCAGCGCCTGAGCAGCCTTGGCCGCGACCGTCCGACGGTACATCCCTCGCCGGTAGCCGCGTTCGCCGTCATGCCCCCGGAGTGCCGACCCAAGGAACTGGTCGGCCTAGCGTTGAACGGCCTCAATGCGACGCGGGGATCACCTCCATGCAGCCGTCTCAGACGACAGCGGTGGGAGGGTTTGTGCGGGTCGATGACGATGCTCGCATCGGGTGTGGCATCGGTCTCCTCGCGTTGCAGGGGGCGCCGTGCCCGCGATGACGAGCTCGACCGACGCGGTCCAGATCTGCAGGGCCCTCGGGGCGCATGTCACCGGCGTCTGCAGCACCGCCGAGGTCGACCTGGTTGCGTCGCTCGGCGACGACGCCGTCATCCAGTACACGCGCCAGGATCTCCGAGGAGCCCTACGACGTGATCGTCGACATCGGCGGTAACGCCTCCCTGTCCCGGCTGCGGCGTGCCATCACCGCGCGAGGACGTCGAGGGGCGAAAGCATGGCCGTCGTTCACTTCGGTCATTGGGTAGTGGCGTAGTGCGGCCAATAGGAGGATCCACGAGACCACCATCACCGCTGCACCGGCGCCGAATGCTGCCCGTACGCCGAACATCTCGGTCAGAACCCCCCCGATGGGCGCGCCGACGACGGGGCCGCCGAGACCGAAGATCCTGAACGCCGTGACAGTCCGTCCGAGCAGCCGATCCGGTGTGACCCGCTGACGGGCGGCCTGACTGGGCACC
>JBBSNE010000050.1:0-11539 GCA_038232815.1 Euzebyales bacterium
GTCGGGATGCGGGGATTTGAACCCCGGACCTCCACGTCCCGAACGTGGCGCGCTGCCAAACTGCGCTACATCCCGATGCGGATCCCCGGTTGGTTGGGGAGTCGCGGAACGACGAGCATACCGTCTCGGCTGGACCCTGCTGTCCGCCTTTCGCCCAATCCCTCCGACCGCGCCGTTAAGGGGCCGAGACGATGTCCAGCACGCTCAGTTCGGGGCGGCAGGCAAAGCGGATCGGGGCGTAGATGCTGTGACCAAGCCCGGCGCTCACGTGCAGTCGTAGATCCGCCCCGAACCACGACGACCCCTTGGCCTGCGACGGCGGCAGGTCGCTGTTGCTGACCAGCGCCCCCCAGCCGGGCACCGCCAACTGACCACCGTGCGTGTGACCCGCCAGGGCAAGGTCGAAGCCCGCCCGGTCGAAGGCATGCAACCCGCGCAGGTACGGCGCGTGAACCAGGCCCAGCCGTAGAACCGCCTCTGAATCGCAGACCGCACCCTTCACCACGGACAGGTCCTCACGCTCGATGTGCGGGTCGTCCAACCCCACCACGTCGACTGGTCCCGCAGCCGTCACGACCGACGTCGCCTCGTTCTCCAACACCTGCCAGCCCCCGTCGACCAACCCGTTGACCAGTGACACCGTGTCCAAGGGTGCACCGATCGGGCCCTCGCTGGGGCCCGACAGATAGCCGGCAGGGTTGGTGAAGACCGGTCCGTGACGATCATGCGCCCCCAGCACGGCCAGGCCGACGGCACCGGTGGAGGCCAGCACATCGCGGTGCATCCGCACGATTGGCTCAACAGCATCGGCATGCTCCAGGTTGTCCCCACCCGACACCACCAGATCGGGCTGACAGGCGTCGGCCACCTGCCGAACGAAATCGACACGATGGGTCTGACCCGGCGCCAGGTGCAGGTCGGAGAAAAACAGGATCCGAAGGCGCCCCGGTCGGCGCAGCAACGGCATCGTCTCATGCCGCGTGGCATACCAGCGCCGCTCTATCCCCACCCCGTATGCCACCGCGGCCAGTCCACCCAAGGTCAGACCCCGGGCCAACCGGCCGGCTTGTCTGAGAGGTGAAGAGACCCGCCCCGACGTCACGGTCAGCCGTCGACCGGCGTCGGTGCCTCGACCGGGTCTGGCGGGGGCGGCACTTCGCTGGGCGGCGCGGCTGGCGGATCAGAACCACCGCCGCCACCACCGCCACCGCCGCTTTCAGGAGGGGGCGCAGCCGTCGGAGCTTGCGTGGGGGTGGCTTCCGGCGGGCTCGTGGGCGCCGTGGTCGGCTCGGGGCTGGCGACCGGTTCCGGCGTTCCCTCACTGGTCGGTTCTTCACTGGGTTCTTCTGAAACGGGGGGATCGTCCGCGTTTCGTTCCCTACCCACCTGGATCGTGACCTGGCCACTCTCCGGGTCGACGCTCGCTCCGACGACGATCCCGTATTGCTCGGGATCTTCAACCAAGACCTCCACGACGATGGGGTCAAGGCCCGCGTTCAAGATGACCTGTCGGGCCTCGTCCACGCCCAAGCCGATGACGTCGGGCACTTCCGGTGCCGCACCGGTCCCATCACTGACGTCCAACACCACCAGCGTGCCCTTGGGAGCCTGACTGCCGCCCGCTGGGCTTTGACTGACGACGGTCCCGGCCGGTCGGTAATCAGACACGCTGACGCTCTCGGAGGAGAACTCGGCCTCGGCCAAGGCCGCCTCGGCCTGCCCTTCGGTCATGCCGACCACCGAGGGAACTCGGTCAGAGGGCAGCCGGGGCGGCGGTGGGAAGTCCGCCACGTCCAGGTTGCGATATTCGATCGCGCTGGTCATGAAATCCGCCCAGATCATCGTGGGCAGGCAGCCACCGGTCACGTTGCCGCAACGCGGGTCGGTCATGGTGGTCGGTATCTCGTTCCCGACCCACACGGCAGTTGACATCTGCGGGATGAAGCCGACGAACCAGGCATCCTTCCAGTCCTGGGTGGTGCCGGTCTTTCCAGCCGCCGGACGGCCGATCTGGCCGTTGCGACTGGCGGTCCCGTTCTCGATCGGTCCCCGCAACAACGAGGTGGCGGTGGCCGCGTGGTCCGGAGAGATCGACTGGATGCAGTCGTCCCCCCCCTCATAGATGACGTCGCCAGCAGCGTTTTGGATCGACGTGATGGCATACGGCGCGCAGTTGATCCCGCTGTTGGCCATGGTGCCAAAGCCCGACGCCATGTCCAACGGGTAGACCTCAGAGGCCCCGAGCACTGTGGCACACACCGGCGCCTCGGCATCCCCAGGGGCGAACAGGTCGGTGTTGACGATGCCCATGCGGGTCGCGGTCTCCGCCAGGCCTTCCGGCCCGGTGAACTGATCGACCATGGCCGCGAAATAGACGTTGGACGACACCGTCGTGGCCCGGACCATGTTCATCGTGCCGCCGGCACCGTCGGAGTAGTTGCCCGGGGACCAGCCGCTGCCGTCATCGCAAAACTTCTGCGGCTGATACGGCGAGGGGGTGTCGATGGTGTAGGCAGGGGTCACCCCGGCCTCCAGCGCCGCCACGATCTCAAAGGCCTTGAACGACGACCCCGGTTGACGTCCGAACGACGAACCCACACCTGGCACGGCGGGCAACACCTCGGTCTGGCCCGGACCCGAACCGAACTCCTTGGGACCGAACCCGATGGCCAAGATCTTTCCGCTCTGCGGATCCACCGAGGTCAGCGCCGCCTGCGGACCCTCCAGGTCGGTCAAGGTGTTGGTGATGGCGGTCTTTGCGATCTCCTGCATGTCCGGGTTGACCGTGGTGTTGACCGTCAACCCGCCTGTCAGGACATAGTTCTCTCGCGCATCAGGATCCCCACCCAGTTCAGGGATATCCCGCAGCAGTGTACGGATGTAGCTGACGAAGAACGGTTCCTCAGGCGCGTCGATGCGGTTGACGTTGACACCCATGAGGCCCAGGATCTGGTCATCGGTGGCCTCTGGTGGGGCATCGATCAGCACCTTGGACGCGTCGATCTCGCTGAGGAAGTCGGCGTCCACCATCTGCTGGATGACGATGTTGCGACGGTCCAGGGCATTACGGGGATTGACCAACGGGTCGTTGGCGTTGGGCGCACGCAGCAGGCCGGCAAGCATCGCCGCCTCGTCGAACGTCAACTCAGAGATGTCTTTGCTGAAATAGAACTCTGCCGCTGTCCCGAAGCCGTACACCTGGTTGGCCAGGTAGGCCTCGTTCATGTAGATCTCAAGGATCCGGTCCTTGGTGGTTGTCCGCTCCAACTCGATTGCATAGACGGCCTCTTGCAGTTTGCGCTCGATCGTGGTCTCGGCGTTGCCGGTCAGGTTCTTGATCAACTGTTGGGTGATGGTCGACGCACCGGACTCGATGTCGCCCGCCTGGATGTTTCCGGCCGCCGCCCGTCCGACTGCTTCCCAGTTGACGCCCTGGTGGGTACGAAAGTCCTGGTCTTCGGTGGCCAGCACCGCATTTTGGACGTGCAGTGGGATCTGTTGAATATCGACGTTGACCCGGTTGACGGCGCGCAGGATCGCCAGTTCGTCACCGTTTGAGTCCAACACGACCGATCGTTCATCGGCGGTGTAGTTGGCCAGGATGTCGCCCAGATCGGGAAAGTCCAAGATCTCGGTGTCCACCCTGTGGGTGAAGTCCGCCATGGGGTTGACCAGCGGGACCATACCGGCGCCAAGTGCGGTACCGGCACCGACGATCAGCAGAGGGATGACGATGATCGCCAGCAACAACCGCAACAGGATATGGGTGTCCCGCTGGCGGGGAAGCGTGGGTGAGGCCATGAAGAAATGATCAGGCCCGTGGTCCGGGGAATCCGCTCATCGACCAAGCGGGCACGTGACCTGACACCCAGAGGATACGGCGAATCGGCATCGACCTCACCCGCGGCCCCGGGTGTCCGACGGACAAGGTCGGTCGACGCCCGCCGGTTACTGGCTCAGGTCCCGACCAGATGGCGGCCGACGGCCCTCAATCCCTCCAGGTCATGGACGTCGGTCGGCATCAACGGCACCCCGATCCTTGGGGCCATGTCGACACCGTGGAGTCCGGCCTCCACCGCCGCGATCTGGCGATGGTGGACATCGGCCTGCCGCCTGGCAAGGTCCACCAACCCCTCGACGGCACGTGAGTGGTCGTCGTCATCAAAAGCTGAGGCAGCATCCCGCTCGTCAAGCCCATCCAACACCGTCGCAAGATGCGGGCTGATCGGTAGCGACACCCGGTTGATGATGACCGCAGCCAATGGCATCCGGTCCTGGTCCAGCCGGCGGCTGAAGTATCGCGCCTCGCGCAGGGCAGCAGGTTCGGGGGTGGTCACGACGACGAACGCGGCTTCACCACTGGACAACAGGGCATAGACCGACTGCGCACGCTGCTTGAAACCCTCATACATGCCGTCGAATGAGCGGAAGAACTCGGCCAGGTCGTCCAAGACGCTGACGCCGGTGATCCGTCCGGCCGCCTTCATGAACAAACCCGTTCCAAACGCTGCCGCTTTGCCGATGGTCCGGGTGGCGGTCAGACCGGGGGAGAGGAACATCCGCAGGAAGCGTCCCTCCAAGAAGTCGGTCAGCCGCTTGGGCGCATCCAGGAAGTCCAGCGCATTTCGGGTCGGTGGGGTGTCGACGACGATGCAGTCATACTCGCCGTTGTGGTGGAGGTCGAAAAGTTTCTCCATGGCCATGTACTCCTGGGTCCCGGCGAGGGATGAGGAGAGTTGTTGATAGAACCGGTTGGCCTTGATCCGGGCTGCTCTGGCAGGGTCTTGGGCGTGACGGTCGATGACGTCGTCAAACGTCTGTTGCATGTCAAGCATCATCGCGTCCAGGTTGGGCGTGCCGGCCACCGCCCTGGGGGTGTTGTCCAACACCTTCAGTCCCAACGACTGGGCCAGGCGCTTGGCCGGGTCGATGGTGACCACGATTGTTCGGCGTCCCTGCGAGGCAGCCGCAAGGGCAAGCGTTGCCGCCACCGTCGTCTTGCCGACCCCTCCCGATCCTGTACAGACGATGATGTGCCGCTCGGCCAGAAGATCGTGTAGGTCAGCCACCGGCGATCAGGTCCTCCAGCGCCGTTGCCACGGCGGTCACGATGTCCTCGCCGGTGGCTGCGTCGGCCACGTAGGGAAGTTCCACGGTCGGCAGAACCGTCTCCTCGCTGAGACGAGACCGCATGCGCGACTGCAGCTCCAATCGTGAGCGGTGCGCCGTTCCCAGCGCCAACAACTCCTCGGCAACCGTGCCAAGGTCAGACCCGACGACATCCTGTAGGACGACGTTGACCTGCGGTGCGTCCATGTCTTCGGTGACCTTCAGTGCCTGGACGTCCATGACGGGCATCGCGACCCGGTTGACCAGTATGGGCCCCAGATGGACCCCGAGGTTTTGTAGCGCGGTGACGCTTTCGCTGGTCTCACTGACTGGCATCTCCTCCAAGAGGGTCGTCAGCAACAGCGCGGTCCGGTCGGCGTCGGTCAGCATGTCGATCACGGTGTTTGCTTGTTCCCGGACCGGACCGACGTCGACCAGTTCGGTGGTTGCCTCCGGGGCCGCCAAGAAGTTGACGATCCGACCAGTGGGCGGGGCGTCGACGACGATCAGGTCGTAGACAAACCGGCCATCGGGTCGCCGCCGCCGCTCCATCTCTTTGACCTTGCCGATCAACAACACGTCTTTGATCCCTGGCGCGGCCTGCGTCGCGAACTCCACGGCAGGGGTCTTTGCCACCAGGCGGGTGATCCGCTGGGCGCCGTAGAACAACGAGAGGTACTCCGTCAACGACGCTTCAGGATCGATCGACAGGCCGAACAGATCGGGTCGGAACTCTCGTTCGTCGAAATCCCACGGAGCGGTGGCGAAGAGGTTGGAAAACGTCTGTCGTCCCTCCACCTCGACCAAACAGGTCTTACGTCCCATTCGCGAACTTGCTACCGCCAACGCCGCCGCGACCGTCGACTTTCCGACACCACCCTTTCCGGTGACCAGCAACAGCCGCCGGCCCAACAGATCTACGACATCCACGGGGTAGTGATACCCAATCCGCCACATTCCACATCGCCCGGTTGCCGCGGGGGTGGAGCGTCGGGGTCGGCCTACACTGCAAGACGATGTCAATTCACCGCTTCGTCGGTGGGGTGATGCTGGTTCTTGGCCTTCTGGCCGGGATTGCCGCCCCCGCCAGTGCCCAAACTGATGCTGCGCGTCCAGCGTCTGGAGCCTCACCTCAGATCGACGTGGTCGAAGCGGTGGGCGTCCTGGATGATCCCCTGATCTCTTACATCGTCACTGCGATCGACAAGGCGAACGCTGAGGGATCCGTGGCGGTTTTGATGCGCCTGGACACGCCTGGTTCCTTGGGCGGGGACATCGATGCGGTGGTGCGGGCGATTCAGGACTCGGCGGTCCCGGTCGTGGTCTACGTCGGGACGCCAGGCGCCAGAGCGTTCGGCGCGGGCGTCCGTGTGGCGGCCGCCGCGCATGTGTTGGCCCTGGCACCCGTCACCACCTATGGGGTGGCGACACCGCAAGATCTGGGGGCCGACGGGCAGATGTCAACCCGGGACGTTGCCGATCTGCTGGCGCAAGCCAATGCCGGACGGGACGAGCGCCAGTCGTTTTTGGCCCAGGCCGCTGACGGAGCCGCGGTTGTGGCCGTCCCCGACGGGGAAAGCGGTACCGGCGTCATCGGGGATGCGAAACTGCCGGATCCGATCGACCCCTCCCAAATCCGGACCCTGGACGAACAAGCCCTGATCAGGGAGGGCATCGCCGACATTGTCGCCCCCACGCTGCAAGGTGTGTTGTCACGCTTGACTGACCTGCGGGTGCAGACTGCAGCGGGTCCGGTGACGCTGGACGTCGATCCCGTCACGGCCAACGTCCGGTTCGTCAATCCGAATCTGTTGGTCCGGATTTTGCACACCGCTGCCAGCCCCACGTTGGCCTATCTGTTGTTGTTGGCGGGGGCGCTGGCGTTGTTCTTCGAGATCTTCCAGCCCGGTTTCGGGGTGGCAGGCATTTCGGCGATCCTGGTCCTGGGGCTGGGCGTCTACTCGCTGTTCCCGTTGCCGGTCAACGCGGCGTGGATGGCGGTGGCCGTGGTCGGACTGTTGTTGTTGGCCTATGACCTGGCCATCGCAGGTCTGTCCTGGCCGACGGTTTTGGGCACCGTGTTGCTGGGCGTCGGGTCCTTTCAGATGTGGGCGGTCCAGGCCCTGTCCCCCCCGGGCTGGCTGCTGGTGGTGGGGACCCTGTCGGCGATGGTGTTCTTCGGTTTCTTCATGACCACCGTCTTGCGGGCACAGGGTAACCAGGCACTCGCCGGTGCCGGACAGGTGGAGGGGAAGATCGGCATCGTTCGATCAGTTCTGAACCCTGATGGGCACGTGTTCGTCGGCGGCGCGTTGTGGCGGGCGCGGGCACCCGCAGATCGCGACAGGGTCAAGCCGGGAACCAGGGTTCGTGTGGTGGGCCTGAACGACCAGCTGACGTTGGATGTGGCGGTGGTCGAGGAGGACGACATCGACCACATGGCGTCGACGACCTGAGGTCACCAGACTGACCCATGGATGCCTAGACGCGGATTAGCCCTTTTGTTGTGGCCTCATCACACGTAGGCTCCTCGGCGCAATCCATACGTTTTGATCCTCAACCGCACGGAGATTCTCCCCCGATGGCCACCATGCCGTTGCTTCCTGCTTCCCCGTCGACCTCGTGGCAGGCCCAGGGCCTGTGTCGAGCCGTCGACTCATCTGTTTTCTTCCCTCCTCCTCAATTTGAGCACAAGCCGGAGCGCGAAGCCCGCGAAAAGCGCGCCAAGGCAATCTGTGAGGAATGTCCCGTGCGGGTCGAATGTCTGGATTGGGCGTTGAGCACCCGTGAGCCACACGGCGTCTGGGGCGGCTATGCCGAGAGCGAGCGTAAGCAGATGCTGGTCTCAAGGATGTCAGCATGACTCAGAAGTGGGAATACTTCACCGCCCCGTTGTTGGATCATGCGCTGCAAGAGATCCTGAACAACTTCGGGGATGAGGGGTGGGAGCTGGTGACCGTCGTCGCGACCAACCCGGCCAGCCCCGTGGGCTACTTCAAACGCCCCAAGGCCTGACCTTGACGCCAGAACAGCGTTTGGCCGCAGCGGGTATCGAACTGCCGCAGGCGCCGCCGCCGGCGGCCAGCTATGTGCCCTGGACCATCTCGGGCGATCTGGTGTTCACCGCCGGACAGATCCCGGTGGCCGACGGCACGCCGACCGCGACGGGCCGACTGGGCGTAGAGGTCGATCTGGAGGAGGGCCAGGCGGCCGCCCGGCAATGCGCGATCAATGTGGTGGCGCAGTTGAAGGCCGCGGCAGGGGAGTTGTCGCGGGTGACCCAACTGGTCAAGATCACCGTGTACGTGGCAAGCGACACCGATTTCCACCAACAACACCTGGTGGCCAACGGGGCTTCTGACCTGTTGGGGAAGGTGTTCGCGTCTGACGTCGGGGCGCATGCCCGGTCTGCGGTCGGGGTCGCGGTCCTACCGTTGAATGTGCCCGTCGAGGTCGAGGCCATCGCCCGTCTGCAGTCCTGATCGCTGGCGTCAACGGAGCTGCCGCAGATCTCCATCCCGACGTGTCGTCTTGCTGGCGTCCAATGCCTCCAGCAACGGCAGTGCATATTTGCGCGACGTCCCCAGGGCATCCCGGGCCTGTGATGCGGTGAACGGACCGACCGTGTCTTGAAGTTGCCGCAATGTCTGGACCGCCTGTGCCATCACCGTCTTTGTCACCGCCCGACCGTCCTCCAAGACGACAATCTGGCCTTCGTGGACCAATGCCGACAACAGATCGGGGTCCGCGTCGACCGTTTGGGCCACATCGACCAAGGGGTCGGCTTCGATGCCAGCGACATCCAGCAACTCGATCAAGCGCTCGCGTGCCATCTGTTGGGCCACGCTGAGCGTGGGGAGGTGGCCGGGGGCACGTACCCCGCCGGACACGTTCTCCAAATTCCCCTGGGCAACGGTCCGAGCCAGCACCGCGTCAACCACATCTGGATCGACCCCGGCGGCCCGCAGCATCTGCCTGGGTACCTCCCGGTCAACCGCCGACAGAGCAGGACGTCGCTGATGGGTACCCGTCACCGCCTGGACGGCCAGACGCTGCAGGACGTCCCACCGCTTGGGCGCCATGAGAAACCCGCCGACCTGGATGATCTCATCTGAGGACAGGTCCTTGGCGGTACAGCCCGCCATGGCCAGCGCGGTCGGTGTTGGCAGGTCATCGCGCGCGGTGACCAACCCCGTCAGCCGAGACCCAGGATCCTTTGCGGCAGCCATGGCTGCCAGCGTCACCGACGCTGCATCGCGTTGGGGACGGCCCCGCGGGTGGGGGCCGGGGTCTGGATCCACGACCTGCCCACCGCCGGCGGTTTGGCCCCTCCCGGACTCTCGCAGGATGAACCGATCTCCCGCCGCCAGAGGCAACGGATCAGCCAACTCCACCCGGATGCCACCGGGCTCAAAGAGGTCGACCCCCGCGGTGGGGAACAACCGCGCGGGTACGGCCGCTGTGCCGACGTGTGCAGTCCACGCGCCCTTTCGTCCCAGTGTCCGACCTGGTGCCGGGATTCCCCAGCTGTCGAACGTCGTGGTGGTGATCCATTGATCCCGAACGCCGATCATCGATCCACGCGGTACGTCGGGAACGTCGATGCCCACCAGGTTCAGGGCTGCCCGCGAGCCAGGGGGGGCCACTCCGGCGGCTTGTTCCAACAGGTGCAACCCCCGGACACGAACCGGTTGGTCATGGGGCCAGACATGAAGGACCTGCCCGACCGCCATCTCACCACCGGTCAGGGTGCCCGTCACGACCGTTCCGGCACCGGTGATGCTGAACGAGCGATCGACCCACAAGCGGGGACGGTGGTCGTCCGACACGGGGGGTAGGCCCGACAGGACAGACTGCAGTACGTGCCGCAGTTGCGGCATTCCTTGTCCGGTGACGGGGGAGACCGCAACGATGGGTGCGTCGGCAAGCGGGGAGGCCGCCAACTCCTCAGCAACCATTTCTTGTGCGATCTGGACGGTTTCGTCATCGACCAGGTCGGTACGGGTCAGGGCCACGACGCCATGGCGGACATCAAGAAGACGGAGGATGTCCAGGTGCTCTGCGGACTGTGGCATCCAGCCTTCGTCGGCGGCCACCACGAACAGCGCGACGTGCAAGGGCCCCGCCCCTGCGAGCATGTTCGGGACAAACCGTTCATGGCCCGGCAGGTCGACGAACACGACCTGACCAACGTCGTCAAGTGTGGTCCAGGCAAACCCCAGGTCGATGGTCAGCCCACGACGCTTTTCTTCTGCCCACCGGTCCGGGTCAGTGCCGGTCAGCGCCCGAACAAGGGTGGACTTCCCATGATCGACATGGCCGGCCGTGCACAAAACCCGCATGTGACCATAGTGACATCGGGTTGGTCAGCTGAACGTCGCAGCCCACGTGGAGGGTCCGACCACCCCGTCCACCGTCAGTCCCTTCTCCTGTTGAAACAACCGGGCGGCTCGTTCGGAGTCGGGTCCAAACCATCCATCGACTTGCAGCGCGGTGCCATCAGCGGCACGCCAGCCGCGGTCGTGCATCTGCTGCTGCCAACTGCGTACGTCGCCCCCCTGCATCATCGGTTCTTGCAGGCGCAGCAGCCGGCCCCCGTATTCGGGCTGTCGTTGATCGGCCACTTGCTTTTTGGACACTGTTCCGCCGATGTCGTCCAGTCGTGCATCCATTGCCGCCCGGGTGGCTGGACCGACGACCCCGTCCACGGTCAACCCACGATCTTGCTGGAAGTGACGAGTCGCCTCGGCAGTTGCGGGGCCGAACTGGCCGTCGGTGGTCAGATCGGCATCGATCACCGTGTTGAGGTCCCGTTGCCAGGCCTGTACGTCATCCCCCATGTCTCCCAACCGCATGGCGGCGCTCCCCGGGATCCTTCCCGCTGCCTCGGCCGCGCGAAGGCTTGGATAGGGGTTCAGGTAGTGTTGGCGCCAAGGGGATTCCGACAGGTCGGGATCGATCATGTCGACGTCGTAGATGCTGAAGTGGAGATGGGTCGGGGTGTCCTCGGCATTCCCGGAGTCACCCATGTAGCCCAGCAGTTGTCCGCGGCTGACGGCGACCCCTTCACGAATTCCCGGGGCGTAGGCCAGGGCGGGGCCGCCTTTACCGTCGTCGGTGCCCGGCGTGTCGTTGTTCAGGTGGACATAGGAGTACACGACGTTGCCGGTGCACACCCGCACGATGTAGCCGTAGGCGGGCATTGGTTCGTCGATGCCGGGGGCCATGCACACCGTTCCACCGGCAGCGGCGTGGATGGGTTGACCCTTCTCACCGAAGATGTCGGTTCCTTGATGACGGCGGCTGCCACCGTCACGGATCTCGTCGTAGGTGTCGCCATAGGTGTAGGACCCGGCGACGGGGAAGCTGATGGCGATGACCGCGCTGCGGTCCGATCCTGCGTACGCCATCGGCATGACCGACAGCACCA